>CAZWEA010000007.1:0-44016 GCA_964632635.1 uncultured Cocleimonas sp.
CAAAGACGAATATCCGTTGCAATTTGATCATTTCTGGATCGACCTGTATGAAGTTTCTTCCCAGTAATGCCTATTTTGTCTGTTAGTCGGGCTTCAATATTCATATGAATATCTTCCAGCGCTATTGACCATTCTATTTTACCAGCTTCAATATCAGTTTGAATCTCATCTAAACCCTGATGAATATCCTGCATTTCTTCCGATGTAAGAATTCCAACCTTATTCAGCATTTGCGCATGAGCTTTAGAACCCGCGATATCATGCTTGTATAAACGCTGGTCAAATTGAATAGATGCCGTGAATGCTTCGACAAAAGCATCCGTAGATTCACTAAAGCGCCCTCCCCAAAGTTTGGCTTTTTCTTCTGTTTTTACAGGTTTTTGGGTATTGATTAAATTTTTATTGCGATTAGGCATGCTTGTTCAGTTTCCAGTCAGTATATTTTGCTTACAATGTGATGAACGCTTATAAAAAAGCGATGAAAATAATTAAAAATAAGATAACCGTAACATTTGTTACGAAAATAAATAGTAACCATGATTAATAAAGTGTCGATGCAGTATAGCAAAGACAACCACTAGTCAGGCTTATTATAAAAAAAATGATAATAATAAATGAAAATAGCAGCCACTAAAAACTCAATAGGTTTTCTACCAGAACTCTGTACTCCTCAGGCGGTACTGCGTGTCATGGTGGGTGCTGAAGTTTTAGCCATTATATTAGCTTTAACCAGTACCTCACAAACCTATCAAGCTTCATTCATACGACTAGGGCTAACTTCTTTGTTTGTTCAATGGGTAGCTTTAAGTTCTACACTAGCCATTTGTATTTTATCAAATAAAATTAACAAACTAGATGTATTAAAAGTAACCGCAGCTGTTTGTGGAATTGTAGCGCTATTTACAATAGGAGCATCAATTCTTGCCATCATGGCAGATAGTTACCAAAAAGTTGGAACCATATTTTATTGGGATACACCGTTTGTTTTAAGAAATGTATTTATTACCATCGTCATTACACTTCTAGCATTACATTATTTCTATGTACATAGCCAAAGAGCTGAACTTTTACAAGCCGATTCAGGCGCACAGTATGATGCACTGCAATCACGAATGCGCCCTCACTTTTTGTTTAATAGTCTTAATACTATTGCTCAACTTATCCACGTTGATAAAGATAAAGCAGAAGATGCACTTTTAGATTTAGCGGATATATTTCGCTCTACACTCGATACACGCAACAGAATTTCACTAGGTGAAGAATTAGATGTAACTCTTCGCTACCTACGCATGGAAGGACTTAGGCTCGGTAAACGTCGCTTAAATATAGTTTGGGATATGGATAGACAAACACTTCCCTTCAATATGGAAATACCACCATTACTACTACAACCATTAGTTGAAAATGCAATCTATCACGGAATCCAACCGTGTAAAGATGGAGGAACTCTTGGCATCAGTTTATATGATGCAGGTGAAAGATTAGATGTAGTAGTAACAAATCCTGTTCCACCAGCTGGAACAACTTCACATTCGAAGGGTAATCATATCGCCCAAGAAAATTTAAGAAACCGACTGAGACTCGCCTACGGTGATCGCGCAAACTTAAAAATAACAAAAAGTGATCATCAGTACCGCGTCTCATTTTCAATACCTAAGGAGACATAAAAATGACAATGAATATCCTAGTCGTTGATGATGAAGAATTAGCACGACAACGAATACATAGCTTACTTCAGGATAAATCTGAATACAAAATATGTGCTGAGGCAGAAAACGGAGCCGAAGCACTGATGATGGTAGAGCGCCATCAACCAGATTTGATTTTGCTAGATATTTCCATGCCTGTGATGGATGGGTTGGAAGTAGCAAAACATCTCGCAGGGATGCCAAATCCACCAGCCGTAATTTTCACTACTGCATACGGGGAGTATGCATTAGAAGCCTTTTCAACCAAAGCAACAGGGTACCTCATGAAGCCAATAAGACAAGAACAACTATTAAAAAGTCTACAGCAAGCACGCTCACTTAATAGAGCACAACGATCTAAAGCATTAGATGATACTGATTTAGATGGAGCAGGACGTAAACATATCTGTGCAAGAATGCGTGGCAATTTAGAACTAATTCCAATCGAAGACGTTTATTACTTTCAAGCGGATCAAAAGTATGTAACGGTACGTCACAGATCAGGTGAAGTCATTATTGAAGAGTCATTAAAGTCTCTTGAGACAGACCTTTCAGATCGTTTTATTCGTATTCACCGAAATGCGCTTGTTGCTAAAAGCCGTATTACAGGTTTAGCAAAGAACAATATCGGTCGTGTACAGGTTAAAATTGAGAAGATTGACGATCAATTAGAAGTTAGTCGTCGTCATGTAGCAGAGATACGACGTTTCGTACGCAATCGCTAATTTAATTACCTCTCTTGCTGTCTAGTTAATTTAACAGCCGCGTTGGTAGTGCTCACCTATGTTTTTATAGGCTCGCACTTCCGCTTTGCTCTTAAATCAGCTAGACGGCAAGCAGAACAATTAAATATTTTTTTGAATTTTTAAAGACTCTTTTTTGAGTCTTTTTTTATTTCTGTTTAATCAATTATGTGAAAAGGGTGGGGGTGCCATTCTAACTTTTCTTTATGTTGATTAAATCTACTCTTAATATCTTCTGAATGCTGTTTAAGGAATAGACCTTGGTGAAGTAGTATCTTCATACTACCCCTCCTCCCAATTGTGTAAAAAAGGGTGGGGTGCCATATAGAACTAAGTAACTATTTTATAACAAGCTTAGACCCTTCTTTTTTAAGGTTCTCTACTAGCTTATCAATCTCAATATCCAAGTAAGCACCAAATAGTTCTACCGTATTTATGCCTATCATTTTTTTATTTTTTTGATTGCCATTGTGGTCTAGGAAAACCAGCGTAGGTGTTAATGTAGCATCGTAGCGATTGGAAATATCAGAAGGCTCTACTACCCCTCCATCAAAATCTACTACATCTCTTGCTTCATCTATTTGTAACTTTCGTATAAGCACCATACTGTCATAGTCTTTACTTTTTACCATAGGCGATAAAACTTCACTTTCCATTTTAGCGCAATAAGGGCAGTGTTCAGCATGTAACATTAGCACTAAGCCTAGTGACTTTTGTTTCATTTCGATGGCAAGCTTTTGGAAATTACTTTCTTCAACTAATACGGAGTTTTCATTTAACATATCATCATCCAGTGATTCATCCTCTGAAGCATATAAATTAGTGACTGAAAGGATAAAAATTAAACTACCAATAAAAAACTTCATGCTCTATTTTGCCTCTAAGCAGTATTTAACGTATTGTCAAATGACTATATACTATATGAGACCTCAGCATAACTCAGATGGCGAATAAAAACGGCTAAAATCTTCCTGATTTTTGTTGTAAATATTGCGAATAACTCGCTATTAGTTGCTATTCACGCCTCAATCAGAAAGATTTTATCTCATTTTTCTTTCGCCACTGAGTTATGCTGAGGTCTCATTGCACTCATTATTAACTATGAAATAAACACCTATGTTAGATACATTACGCATTGCAACACGTAAAAGTCCACTTGCCTTATGGCAGGCGGAAGAAGTAAGCCGATTACTGAAAAAATTCAATCCAGGTCTTAATATCGAGTTAGTTACCATGACCACTCAAGGAGATAAGATCTTAGATACGCCATTGGCAAAAATTGGTGGTAAGGGTCTATTTGTAAAAGAGCTTGAAACGGGAATGCTCGAAGGTGATGCTGATATTGCGGTACATTCAATGAAAGATGTACCTATGCACCTACCTGAAGGCTTACATCTTTCCGTTATACTTGAGAGAGAAAACCCTACTGATGCTTTTGTGTCTAATACCATCGCTACCATTAGTGACTTGCCGCTAAACGCACGGGTCGGAACCTGTAGTTTAAGGCGTCAAACTCAGCTTAAAGAAGCACGACCTGATATAGAAATTCTTGATTTGAGAGGCAATGTGAATACCCGGCTAGCTAAGCTTGATAATGGTGATTACGATGCAATAATTTTAGCTTCAGCAGGTTTGATTCGACTTGGATTTGATGATCGAATCGCACATAATATTTCAACAGATGTTAGTCTGCCAGCAATTGGACAAGGGGCTGTAGGTGTAGAATGTCGTAGCGATGATGAGGAAATAAATGCATTGCTTGCCCCATTGCATCACAAAGAAACTGCTATTCGTATCAATGCTGAGCGCGCATTAAATGCCCGATTAAACGGTGGCTGCCAGGTTCCTATTGGTGGTTTCGCTGAACTAGAAGGTGATAATATTCGATTGCGAGGGTTAATTGGTTTCCCTGATGGGTCTAAATTATTTCGCAGTGAAAAAACCAGTACTCATGCACAAGCTGAAGAACTGGGAGTGGAAATTGCTGAAGACCTGTTATCTCAAGGCGGAGGTGAAGTACTTAAGCATTTAGGTATAGAGTATTAAAAAACCACTTAACAATAAATGGATCATTAATACAAGACCTACTCTTCAAGCTGAAAGCTTAACAAGTCAGTTAGAAGCAGAGGGAGCTTTGGTTCATGCATTTCCTTTATTAGAAATTAAAGCACCACAAGAATATAAGGTAGTGAAGCAAAAATTACAAAAACTTAGTGACTATGATTTGGCTATTTTTGTAAGTGTCAATGCGGTTGAGCACGCCCTAAAACATATCGATATTAATATTCTAGCTTCTCTGAAGGTCGCAACAACAGGGGTGAAAACGGCTAGTTTGCTAAGATCATATGGAATATCGGTTGATTATTGTCCTGATAAAGTTTTCAACAGTGAGTCCTTATTAGCACTTCCTGAGATGAAACAATTTTGTTATGGAAAAAAAATAGCGATCATTCGTGGTGAAAATGGTAGAGACTTTCTTCATGACTCATTGCTACAAGTTGGAGCAGAGGTTGAGTATTTCGATGTTTATCGCAGAAGTTGTCCACAGTACAATCTTGATACAATAAAACAACATTGGGAAGAGAATAAACTTGATATAATCCTGTTGAGTAGTGGTACTAGCATCGAAAACTTCTTTAAATTATCAGAAAACGAACAGTGGGTGGGTTTTTTAACACTACTATTGGGAAGCCCACGAATGCTTAAAATAATCCCTGAGTCTTTTCAAGGTGAAATACTCATTGCAGAAGATCCCAGCGATGAAACAATTATTAAAGAGTTAGTAGCAATCTATGGATGATCAACAAAAATTATTGAAGAAGTTAAATCGTCGTTCTCGGTTTACCTTATTTTTAGCTTGGATGGCACTGTTCTTTACTATTGTTGGAATCGCTGCAGGTTACAAAAATTGGCTAAGAATTCATGATAAAGCCAAGGCAGGTTTGAGAGGTGTCGAAGAGATAAGACTGGAACTACCTAAGTTGGCGAAGAAAAACCGTGTTGATATTCTGCAAAAGGATATCAATGATAATCTGATGGACAGCAAAACACATCTGAATAAAGCAATGCACGAGTTACGAAATATACAAGACAGCACTCAACATATTGCTGAAACAGTTTATGTGCAAGTTGAAGCTCTAACCAAGCAACAAGAAGCAGTAGTTAAAATACAAACGCCAACAATCAAAGATTGGTCCTTAGGTGAAGTTCACTTTTTACTACAAACTGCGGTGCAGCGTTTTAATCTTAAAAAGGATAAAAAAGGTGCAATAGAAGCATTTAAAATGGCGGATATTTTATTAGTAGAACAGGGGTCATTAGAGCTGCTCACTGTTCGTAAGCAGATCAGTAAAGATATTGCTACGGTGAACCAATTTGCGGTTGCTAATGTTGATTTATTATCCAAAGATATTGATAAACTATTAAGTAGTCTAAAACCTATCATTTCCACTGTAGAACAAGAAAGTAAAACTGTTGAGCTATTACCTACTAAAACATCAAGCACAGATATTCCATCTGGTGATGACGCTAAAGAAGATAAGGAAAATGAAAAAAAGAATCCTAAAGAATCACTAGTTTCACGGGTTAAGAAAAGTATCAATGCTGCTGTTGTTATCCGAAAATATGAAGAACCGATCCAAAAAGAAATGGATATGGAAGCTAAAGATAGATTATTTCAGTTAATTTCACTCAGGCTTGAAACCTTGCGTATGATGTTATTACAAAGTAGTAATGATAATTATCACCAGCAAATAATACGGATTAAAACATTAACTAAAAGTTATTATCCAGATGATGAAAAATTACAAAAGGCATTAGATAGTTTAAATGATGTAAATTTATCACCTGATGTTCCTGATGTTTCCTTATCTTTAACGTTACTGGAAGAAGCGATGTCTAAAATTAATAAAAGTGTGAATAGCAATGAGGGAGGTTTGAAATAATGCGTTATTTATTTTTGTTTTTATTAATTGTTGGTGCATTTTGGTTTGGTGTATATGCAGTTGAGCATTCCTCAGATGTTTTAGTAAAGTTTCAATGGAATGATAGTCCAATCAGCGTAAGTCTCACTAGTACAACACTATTGATAGCAGCAGTCCTGAGTTTGGTTGGTATGTATTTGTTAATAACTGTACTGAAATTCCTATTTGGATTAAGAAAGCGCTTTAAGAATCACCGTCAGATGAAGCTTTCAGCAAAAGCAAATCAAGAGTTAACCAAGGGTTTAGTACACTTTACTGAAGGCCATTGGGTAAAATCTGAAGAGGTATTATTAAATACAGTTAAGCACTCTGAGACACCGCTCTTAAACTATCTTGCTGCTGCTCGTGCAGCGCATATGCAAGAAGCATACGAAAGGAGAGACTCCTATCTTAAAACAGCAAGTGAACAAGGGGATGATGCACGCATTGCAGTGTCCGTTTCTCAGGCCGAAATGCAATTCACTAGTAATCAATTAGAACAGGCACGTGCTACGTTAATACACTTATTAGAGTTATCCCCTAAGCACCCCTATGCCTTGAAACTACTTGCTAAGGTTTATTATCAGCAACAGGATTGGAGTAATTTATTTTCCATATTACCTGATCTTGATAAGTTGTCTTTAATAAAAGAAAGTGACTGTGAAAAATATGAAACTACCGCATTAACGGGTATCTTTCACTCGCTGTCTTTTGATAAAAAACCAGCTGATTTAAAGAGTTTGTGGAAAAAATTACCAGCTGGTATCCGAGATAAATCACCCGCTTTACTTCTCTATATTCAGGCACTCGATAACTCTGGTGATGAAAGTGGTAGCCTTAAACTACTGGTTAACCAACTTAATAAAGAGTGGAATGAGAAATTAGTAGAGTACTTCGGCCAGATAGATCATGAGAACCTTGGTGCTGCCATAAAGCAAGGTGAGAAGTGGCTTTTAGATAATGAAAAAAGCCCCATGCTGCTATTGGCATTGGCTCGTTTGAATAGAAAATACCAACTCTGGGGAAAGAGCAAAGCATTTTATAATGCGAGTCTTAATTTTTCACCTTCCGCCGCGGGTTATCTTGAGCTTGCTGAATTATTGGAAGAGCTTGAAGAGTTTGATAATGCACAGGTCTGTTATAAGCAAGGATTGCAATATAGCATTCACCAAAAAGGTGCAGTACTTACATTAAAGTCAGTACGTAGTGTCGATCCTTCTTTGGCTGTAGTCTCTGACTCAGTGGAAGATATGTATTCAATATAACAAGAGAGCTTTATGTGAAAGTTGTGACGAACAAAGGTCTCGCACTATTTGTTTAAAACGTAAAGCTAGACTTAACTTCAATACCGACTAACGGTTTTAATTCTGTTTCAAATAATGTTGTACGAATAAACTTATTGTTTTCTCTAACAACTTTCATCGCGTGCGCAATATGGTTACTACCAACAACAATAAATAGTCTTCCACCTGGTTTAAGCAATTGCTCAAAAAGCGGTAAATATTCAGGAATCGCTCCCGTGACTGCAATTGCGTCATATTGTTTACGAGAATCTAAAGCAGAAAGAGCATCCTTTTTTTCGAGGGTGACATTTGAGATATTAACTTGTGATAGGTTAATCTCTGCTTGCTCTAAAAAGTCATCATAGATATCAATACTATGGACACTGTTTGCCATATTTGCCATACAAGCGGAGACATAACCACTTCCTGTGCCTACTTCAAGACATTCATCATCAATATTAATCTCAAGTTCTTGTAACATTCGACCCTCAACCCGAGGAAACATCATGGACTCATCATGCTCCAGTGGTACTTCAATATCGGCATAGGCAAGTGAACCCATAGAGTCAGGAACAAAAATATCCCTAGGAATGCTTCCCATCGTTTGCAGAACAGTGTCATCGAGGACAGACCATGGACGGATCTGCTGTTCTATCATATTAAAGCGAGCTTGTTCAAAATTCATATAGATTTCTCAATTTGGTGCAGTGTCAATATACTTAGTTATAGTGCCCTAGTAAACTGCACTAATGATTATTTCTTATACTTTTTTTGTTGTAGTTTCGTTAATAATTGCTGAACTTCATATAAATCATTTGAATTTGGTGCAGGAAATTTTAATGCCTGTTGTAACTGTATTCGAGAGGACTTATAGTCACCAACGCGTAAATTTCTTTGCGCAGCAGCGCGTAAACCCATAAACCGAAGACCTTTTAAGCGAGCTGCTTCTTGCCTAACTTCAAAAAGCTCTAAGCTAGTTTGCTCTGAAGTATTTATATCATTTAAAATTTGCACTGCATTATCTAATTGATGCAATGATAAATAAGCTTGAGCAAGTGGTATGGTTAATGCTTCATCTCCTGGGTAGATTCTAAGCAAAGGAGTAAGTTTTTTAATAGTATTTGTAAATTGACGTTGTTTGTTAAATAACTGTGATAGAAGAATTGCTTCAGAAACATTTCTTGCTTTATTGCCTAAAGTTTTAATTGCTAAGGGATAATTCCTGCGTTGTTTTTGTTGCAATGATTTTGAATATTTTTTCAGAAATGAAGGAGTAGAATCTGGTATAGATAAAGTAGAATTGGTTAGTGCGCGTAATTTTTCACGCATATAGACAAAGCTAATATTTTCTTTGCCACGAAAAACACCCAGTTTATTCGCTCTTTCATTGGTGTCACTAACACGTTTATACGTTAGTGGGTGGTTTTGCAAAAACTCTCTTATTTCTGCGTTTCTACTATTGTCGCCTATTCGTTCCAGCTTCTGTAAAATATTAGGCATACCTTTTGGATTAAATCCGGCCCTAGCCAGAATTCGTAAACCGACACGGTCTGCTTCTTCCTCAGCCTCTCTTCCAAATGATAATTGTTGATGAGCCATTGTGGCCATGGTGGTATTAAGAATCGCTTGTCCTGCCTGAGAATCCTGTTTGCTGGCTAATATGCCAGCAATCATTGCTGCACCAGATACTAATTGATTATATTTAGCCTTTTCAAGCATCCTTGGTATATGCCTTTGAGTTAAGTGTGCGATTTCATGTGCTATAACAGCCGCTAATTCACTTTCATTTTTTGCGCGTAATATTAAGCCTGTATTAACTACTATTACTCCACCAGATGTAGCAAAAGCATTGATTGCATTGCTACGAGAAACAACAAAGTAATAGGGCGTTGAAGAACTTGCAGCTTGAGCTGTTAACCTATTTCCTAAGGCTCTAATCCAAATATTAATTTCTGGATCTTCAATGAGTTGTCCACTGGCGCGAAAGCGACGTAATGCTCTTAAACCAGAGGGTAATTTCTTGGAGTTTGTTGTAAAAGAAGGAGGGGCATTTCCTAGATCAGGAAGATTTAGATCAGGTAGCTCAAGGTTTAAATCTGCATGAGCAGAAAATGACATTAGTAAGACAACGACATAAACAATAGTTCTTTTCATAATTATTATGATAGTTTTATAGCGAGTTAGTTCAAGTATATACTATGGCACCCCCCCCTTTTTTATACAATTGCAATATTTGTAGCAATTTCTGCTTTATCTGGCTATCTTTTTAACTTGACGCAATGCAGGCTCAAGTGGTATATTAGATAATAGTAAAATACTAATATTATAATGGTGCAGTTGTATGGTGGGTGTGAAGGAAATTGATGCTGTTGGTCTTAAAGACCTTTTAGACAAAGGTGAAGAGATTCAGTTATTTGATGTCCGTTCACAAGCAGAATTTGCACAAGGCATCATTGCAGGCGGTGAATTTGCCCCATTACACACTATTCCTCTTAAGATGAATGACTTACCTAAAGATAAGAAAATTGTCTTTTACTGCAGAAGCGGCGCAAGATCTGCCCAAGCCTGTGCTTATGTCGCTCAAAATACAGGAATCGAAGCAATAAATCTTCGTGGTGGAATCATTTCTTGGTACCAATCAGGCTTTGAAATCATCAGACCTGATGAGATACAAGCTCAATCATAAGCAACTCGATCCACGAACTTTCACCTTATATCTCTCATAGCAATTTATTTCGTTTAACAAATATTTAGTCAGACTTCCTCACAATACCCTGATTATAATCATAATATCGTACAAAATAATGATTTGTTAGCGATACTCAAGTATTATCCCTCCCCAACTATTAATAATAGCGTGGCAATTAAAATAGACTTAGCCACGCTAACAGTCCTGTTATAGGACGATTGTTAAAAAGTTATTAGGCATCATTGATCTTCAAAACAGTCTGCAACTATAGAAAATCAACCTAATAACTAAATCAAATTAATCACAGATTTTAATTAAGGAGAAAAAAGCAATGACAGTAAAGAATGCATTCTATGCACAATCAGGTGGAGTTACTGCTGTAATCAATGCATCAGCTTGTGGCGTAATTCAAACTGCAAAAAAGCACAGCGATAAAATTGGCACAGTATATGCTGGTCGAAATGGAATTATTGGTGCTTTAACTGAAAAACTAATTGATACGAGCAAAGAGTCTGATGCAGATATTTCTGCATTGCTTCATACACCATCAGGTGCATTTGGCTCTTGTCGTTACAAGATGAAAAGTCTTGAAGATAATAAAGAAGAATATGATCGTCTAATCGAAGTATTTAAAGCTCATAACATTGGCTACTTCTTCTACAATGGTGGCGGTGATTCTGCTGACACTTGTCTTAAAGTATCTCAGCTTTCTGAAAAAATGGGTTACCCTATTCAAGCAATCCATGTTCCAAAAACAGTTGATAATGACTTACCTATTACTGATAACTGCCCTGGATTCGGCTCAGTTGCTAAGTACATTGCAGTTTCAACTCGTGAAGCGAGTTTTGATGTTGCTTCAATGGCTGAAACTTCAACTAAGATTTTTGTCCTAGAAGTTATGGGTCGTCATGCAGGTTGGATTGCAGCAGCAGGTGCTCTAGCAGCTGATGAAGATAATGATATTCCTGTTGTTATACTTTTCCCTGAGATTGAATTTGATCAAGAGAAGTTTCTTGCACTTGTTGACTCTAAAGTTAAAAGCCATGGTTACTGTACAATTGTTGTATCTGAAGGCACTGCATGGCCAGACGGTAGATTCCTTGCTGAGCAAGGAACTCGCGATGATTTTGGTCACGCTCAACTTGGTGGAGCAGCTCCAGTTGTTGCTAATATCATTAAAGATGCATTAGGCTATAAATTCCATTGGGCAGTTGCTGACTACTTACAGCGTGCTGCGCGTCATTTGGCTTCAAAGTCAGACGTAGAACAAGCTTATGCACTAGGTGAAGCTGCAGTTGAAATGGCTGTTGCAGGTAAAAACTCTGTAATGCCAGCTGTTATTCGTATATCTAATAACCCTTACAAATGGGAAATTGGTTCTGGAGACTTAGCAGATATTGCTAATGTTGAGAAGATGATGCCTATGGAATACATCAGTGAAGATGGGTTTGGTATTACAGACGCATGTCGTGAATATTTACTACCATTAATCGAAGGTGAAGCTTACCCTCCATACAAAAATGGAATGCCTGACTATGTCACGCTAAAGAAAGAGCTAGTTCCACAAAAGCTACCTGAGTTTAAAATGAAGTAATACAATTCGTTTTAAACAATAAAAAAAGCCCTGATTTTCAGGGCTTTTTTTATTTGAGGCCTTGCACGAGAATATCACCATACTCTTTGTGCAAAGATCTCTATTTATTAAATTGGAAACAACTTAGTTTAAGTATTTACGCAAGTTTGCCTCTTTAACGGTATTCTCAAAGGCTTGATAGGCCTCAAAATCAACACCCTGAACTTGAGGTACTTCTTCATTAACTAGTACTTCGACTTTTTCTTCAGTTTGTTTTAACTGTAGTTTTAAACGCGCATTCTCTTTAATAGATTCTGCTAAATAGCTTTTAACCATTTCTAAGTCTCTATCAGATGTTTCTGTTTGTTCTCGTGAGTAGTAGCGATGTAACCACCAACCTAAGCCTGAGCCAGCCACTATCGCGATGGTACTTATTAAAACTGTTTGAAATAAAAAATAAGCCATAAAATCTTCCTTGATTATTTGGTTGTACCGTATGATCTCATTGTATAAAGCTGATTTTGCAATCCTTGCAAAAGTACCTAGTGAAACCTTTCCCTAAAATATCTGATGGAGTCTAAAAACCTACCAGAAGTTAATAATAGTGTATCAGTGATATCTGAAGGTTTTGTGTCAGTTTATCAGTATTAGAGGAGTCTCTGTCTTTAAAATCGTATATAAATTATTCAACTGTTTGATTTTTAATCACTAATTCACTTGTAACCTGACGAACACCTCTAACATTTTCAATTATTCTTTTTATTTTTTGTGCTTCATGCTTTCCTTTGACCTGACCACTAATAACAACGTCCCTTCCTTTAATAAAAAAGTTTGTTTTCTGTAAATCTTGTTTTGCTAAAGATTGAGTGATTTTTAGTTTTAAATCAAACTCCAAGCTTGGGCGAACAAAATAGTGTGAGCTGACAACTAGTGTGGATATTATTAGCGTAGCCAAAAGTAACAACAATATAGCTGGACTCTTTGAGTGTGAGGGTACATTTGACATCAAATTCATACATTAAAAAAATAAGAAGGTTGAATTTAGCAAATAATGTTTTTCTATTTCATATCAATAGATATGAGGAATAAGAAAAGAGACTAAAGGTGTGATTACTTATTTATTTAGATCGTTAATTAGAGTCAGCCATCTTTTTTGAGTATTTTGAGATAGTCCAAGTTGAGTGGAAATCTGAGAAAAAGCCCCTTTATCAAAAGTTGAAATACGAAATACATCCGTATTAACTGTTTCGATTTCACACTCTATCCCTGTTAATTTACGTGATAGTCTGATGCTATCTTGATGATCATATATTGATTCCTGAATGAGCTTTGCCCCACGAATTTGCATCGCGGCAATATCATCAATCGATGACAGCAAATTATCAATATTATCGAATTTTTTTAACAACTTAGCAGCTGTTGCCATTCCGACCCTGGGAACGCCTGGGATATTGTCTGCTTTATCTCCAGCAATGGCGAGCTGATCGGCAATTTGCCTAGGCTTAACACGAAATTTTTTAGTGATCGCTTTACTATCCAACTTATTGCCACGATTATATTCCCACCAATGATCATTCTCATGCACAAGTTGAGCTAAATCCTTATCTGCAGTAATTATATTTACAGCTATGTTTTGATGCCGTAACGATTTTGCCCATGTGCCAATAAGGTCATCCGCCTCATAATGTAAGCTAGCATCTTGATGAATTCCAAGAGCCTGAATAAAACTACGACATAGTTTAAACTGCTTTCGCAAAGAATCAGGCGCAGGAGAACGATTATTTTTGTAATCAGGATATATTTCTTTTCGGTGTGAAGTCTGCAAACTTTCATCAAAAGCAAAAGCGATAAGCTGAGGCTTTTCATAGGAAAGTAAACGATAGACAAAATCAATAAAACCTAGAACGGCGTTAATGGGGTTTCCGTTTATATCAACTTGTTCGCTAGGGTTGGTATACCAAGCTTTAAACACATAAATACTTGAATCTATCAACCACGCAGGCTGATTCATGATTTGTTATCCATAACGTCCATCGGCACGAGCTTTAATAAGCATCGGAGCGTATTTGATAAAAAATAGCAGAAAGGCAGCAATCCATAGTACTTGGGAAGTTTCAATAAAATAAAGATAATACTGGTTAAGAAATAAAGGCAGTATGACACGAATGATCGCGCCTATAAAAAGCAAGGCAAAAATAATATGTAATATTTTTGGTGGCTCAAACACATTATTCCCCGTATGACCAAGTGAAACTCGTGCCATCATACCCGCAGTTATCATCCCTATTCCGCCATATGCAAATGCATGTAGCGACAAGAAAGGGGAGACATCACCAATGACAGAAGCAACCTTAAGCAGAAAGCCTAGTACAATCCATGAATAGCCCACATACAAGACCCATAACAGTGATTTCTTCCATATGTTTTTATGGTACCAACCATAGAGTCGTGCACTATGTAGTATCACGAGTGCAAGCCCTAAAATAGCCACGATAAAGTGATTGGGAAAGAAAATATCAGCAATAGTAAATGCAAGAAATAACCACAAACTACTTACATCTACCCATTGATAATTCTTTGCAGAGAAAGGACAGCCAAGACCTTTTTCAATAAAGAAAGGAATTACTCGTCGCCCCATATTAAAAATCACTGCTAGGGCAGTATAAAAACCTGCATAAAGTCCATAATGTACGCCGTTATCAACATAGCCTAATAAACCAAGATAAAAGACAACGTTAGCAATAAAAAGTAACAAGAGCTTCCCACTAAAAGCAAGATTACTCCACTGCCGCTTTTTAAAGACGGGAACAGAAAATGCAATGGTAACAGCAAGTAAAAAAAGGCTATCAAGTATAGCAACTGTAGGTATAACCCAAGTACCTGAGACAAAGACTAGTAGGCGGGAGATTAACCAGAGTAAAAATAACAGTAATAATGGTTTGCCATTTATCGTTTGAATACCTGTCCAGTTTTTTACTGCCGTCAATAAAAACCCTGAAATGGTTGCAGCAGTAAATCCAAAAATCATTTCATGTGCATGCCAGCTAATAATGGGATAAGCATTCGGCAGTATCCCTTTTCCCAAGGTATAAATAATTAACCAAAGTGAAATTGAAACAACAGCGAAAGATATTGCAGCAAAGAAAAAAGGGCGGAATCCTAAATGTAAAAAGGCTATTTTTCCTGAGTCTTGAGGCGTTATATTTAACATTCTTGGGATTTTATATGAAAGAATAAATAATTGACAATGATCTTAATCAAGGTGGCTTTTATCTGGAATCAGTCCGCTAGTCAGTGATTTCTTGAATATCATATAGAACATAGTTAATATTCTTCTATACCCTAAGGGAATTCTGACTAAGTCTAATGTCCGCAATGACTAGAAGCCGAGTCTCCTTAAAAATAAAAATAATAAAAATAAAAAAGGCAAACCCGATGGATAAACTTATTCAAATTGTTGTGTTATGTACTGTTGCAATAGTTACTACGCTTGTTTTAAGTGGTTGTGGTAAAACCACATCGACAGAAGAGAGTACAAATGTTGCAGAAATTAAAAGTAAGCATCTCTCTTCTTTTTTAACACTACATAATCAATATTGTGAAAGAACTTATGAGTCCCAAGAGCTCTTGCAAGAGTCTCTAAAAGGCTCTTTAGAGCTTTCACTCGCTAAAGACTTTAATGGTGTATATGAAGTGCATATAGATGGGGTCAGTTTTGCGGTATCTCCTGAAGAGGACGGCTGTACAACAGATGTTATGGTGCAAACTGAAGACAATAAATTATTATTTAGTTTTGAAGATATCAATAAGGCATTAATTGAAAACGGCTATGTAGAGACGGGAGATCCTGTGTCGCGTAAAGATCTCGGTACAGATCAAACTGAATTAACCATTATTGAGAAAAAGTATATTTCTCCAAAGGGAGAGATCACTACGCTTGATTTTCCTCTAGAAAAGAAAGATAAATACTATATGACTCTTTTTGCGGAGAAATTTACAGAAGCCAAGCAAGATATTAAAGAAAAAGTAATTCAATCATTAAGAATGGCCTCTCGATAATAAATATCACTTTCTCTGTTAAAAAGTTTGGGGTGTGCCTGTATGAGTATAAAAAACACTTCAAAATTTTTAAGAAGTACCGTTAATTCGAGTTTTATACTATTTCTTATAATAGTCTGAACGATAAGCGCGCTTATCGGGCACGTATTGATAATTTTTCGTGATAAGAGTTAAATTGAATATAAATACTAAGAGCATGTTGCTTTAGTGAAAATATAAAAATTATAAGGTTATCGTCATGTATTTAATTGCATCATTTATTGTAGCATTAGCTATTACTATATTTCTAGTTAGTAAAATTGCAGAAATGCTTCAAGCTAAACGTTCTGGTATGTCTTGGATATTTTTAGCCTCTACTATCGGAGCTTTCGTTGCGGCATTAACTTTGGTTCCTTTGGGATTATTCGTTGAAGGACTAGATCCAAATGTCATGCTCATATTAACAGTAGTAATTATGCTAATTGTTTCCAGTATGGCATTTAAATATATCAATAAAATGAATTGGGGTAGTGCTATCACAACCAATATTGCGAACATAGTACTTTCGTTAGTGGCCATCACAGCCGCCGTAGTATTAAATGGTGGTTCTTTGGATGAAACCTATGAGACAGTTAGTAACTCAATTACAAAAAACACTAATATGGTTAGTCAGGTTGCTTCTGGTGATTTCAATAGCCGAAGTGATGATAGCGTAACTGCGAATGGTGAAATGCAAGTATTAGCAGAAGACGCCGAAACACAAGAAGAGAGTGATATAGAAGAGCCACTTGTAACGGAGTTAGATCTCTTACCATTAGGAACAGTTGAGGAGATTGCAAAGAAAAAAACCCAAGTCTATATTGAGCCTAAGTATCATGTCATAAGTATTAGTAACATTCGTTCAGTTGTTGGAAAGCCAATACGAATTTTAAAGAAAAATGGTAATAAAATAACAGGTTCTTTGGAGCGTATCAGTGGTAATGATATTGTTGTTTTACAAAGGCTAAGTAATGGTTCTGCAACAACACCTATTTCATTAGCTTCTATTAAGAAATTAGAAGTATATAAATAAGCTTCTACATAATATCTAACAAATAAAAAGGGCTTAGAGTTTCTAAGCCCTTTTTATTTGTGTTAAGAGTATTGATGTCTCTTACTAGGGTATAAAGCCCAAGATTAAGCTACCATCCTCGTTTGTAATCATATTCCCAACTACGAGTAAATTGATGCGACCAGTCTTGATTCTTTTTATAGGAATCTGAAGGTGGGTAAGGAACATATTCATTATAAGTTTGGCGAGGCCAAAAGCGATTATTATTTTGATAATTGTTGTTATAATTACAACTTACGATACCACGCTTACACAGTGTTTTTCTCCACTCATACTTGAAAAAATGCTTGTAAGCTGGCCTTGAAGTTGCTTTAAAATGTACCCGCACAGAGGGTGAGTAGGTCTCCTCACCAAATCCTGTCCCAGTTGATTCATCCGCAAAATAACCTCTTCTTGCTGATCTCTTACCATTATTTTTGTGTTTCTTATTATAGTAATGCCTTTGTTTTTCATTAAATACGGCAACTGCGATGACACCCATTGCAGAATGATCTCCCCATGCGCTTGAATATGAATCCCCTGTTGATGTGAAATAAAAGCGATTAACCTGATTTCTGGCTGTCCTCCAGCCTTTATAAGATGCCGTTTCATGGGGGTTTAATACATACATTCGCTCGTTATGGCGCAAGTAAGACTTTTTACCATTTAATATATTTCTACCATCTACAGCAACAACAACACCAATTCGCTTATTGCTGGTGTTTTTAATTCGCAGCTTATAACGCTTACCTTTCACTGCTTCGAGATAAGTGCGTTGTGTTTGATAACCATTATTATGTTTTTGTGAGGCATATTGATTCAGCACTTTGCCAGAATCATCTATCACTTCAATTTGAACTGGTGAACTGGCGTTATAGTAAGTCTGAGAGCCGTAATCGGCATGCGCACTACTCAATGAAAAAATCAGAGCTAATAACAATAGAATTCGGGAAAATATCCGAGAATATAAATGAGAAAAAACGGTCTTTATAAATACTTTCATTTTAATGATCCTGTTATGTCAGTAATCATTCAGACCTGCATTTTTAAAATTTGTTCAACTTTAGACTCAAACATGAGTAATGAATTGTGAATCTAAGCCACATCTGTGTGCGGATTTTCTCAGCTTATAGTTTGCTATTTTGTTCTTGATACATTTTAAGTAAGGTATTTATGGCTGCCGCTGCAAGGTCATTACCTCCCTTAGTGCCTTGTAATACTATGCAAGGAATTCCCTGTTCTTCGCAAATTTCCCAAAGGCGAGCTTTAGCCAGTTCAGCACCACTGAAGCCCGCAGGAGTGGCAATAATAAGTGCGGGTTTCTTAACACTGTGTTCATGATTATCATCTAACAATTCAAGTAATCGAAACAATGCTGTTGACTCTGAACCAATCACGACAATGCTATCTGAAATATAAGATTTCCATAGATCTACAGCCACCATACTACGCGTGTATTTTTTTGACTTTGCTTGCGAGATCACGCTGGCTTTATTAATTAAGCAGATAGGCTCATTCTTTAGATATTTTTGTTTTATCCCACAACTTATAGACTCATTATCACAAAGTACGTCAAAATCATTTTCCATGAATTCCATAATGTTATTAACAACATCAGGGCTGAATTTTATCTGTTCGAGAATTGATGTATCACCATTTGCAATAAGCATTTTTATAGCGATTAATTGCTCCGCAGGTTTTAAGTGATCTATTTCAACGTGATCTTTAACTGACTGTATAGAGAGTTGTTGAACTTTTATAGGGTTTTTTTCGTACTTAATCATAGAGCGGAGAAGCTAATTTAGTATGCATATTATACATGAACTCAATAGAGTTATTAGAATGGAGTGTTATTTTAAATAAAACTGTTAAAATGTGAGCTACTTTGATTTTACAAAATTCTTATGAAACAACCTGTTTTTGAAACAAACCTTAAAAACCTTGACCTGATAACAAGAGGTAAGGTGCGTGATATTTATAACGTTGACGAGCAACATATGCTCATTGTCACTACTGATAGATTGTCTGCATTTGATGTGGTATTGCCAGACCCAGTGCCGAATAAAGGCATTGTTTTAACACAAGTATCGAATTTTTGGTTTAATAAGCTGTCACATATTATTGATAATCATTTTAGTGATATTACGTTAAACGATTTAAAATTAAGCACCGCTGAACTAGAGATACTAAAAGGGCGAAGTGTGATAGTGAAAAAACTTAAACCATTGCCTCTAGAGGCAATAGTGAGAGGATATATTATCGGTTCAGGCTGGAAAGACTATAACGAAACAGGGAAAGTTTGCGGCATAGAGTTACCCACAGGGCTAAAACTTGCGGATAAACTTCCTGAAGTACTTTTCACGCCTTCTACAAAAGCAGAAGTTGGTGGGCATGATGTTAATATCAGCTTTAATAAAATGCATTCACTTATTGGTGGTTTTCTGGCCGATGAAGTACGTAAAGTCAGTTTGGAACTTTACAAAGTAGCATCCGAATATGCATTAAAAAAAGGGATTATCATAGCTGACACTAAATTTGAATTTGGTTTAGATGATAAAGGTCGTTTGGTGCTTATAGATGAAATTTTATCACCAGATTCATCACGTTTTTGGGCCTTAGATGAGTACCAACCAGGTTTAAACCCTCCATCATTTGACAAGCAATTTGTAAGGGACTACTTAGAAACATTGGATTGGGATAAAACCCCTCCAGGACCTCATTTACCTGCAGAAGTATTAGATAAAAGTGCTGCAAAATACCAACAAGTAGCTGACTTGTTGTTAAACTAATCTACAAAACATAAAGAGCCAATATTAACCATGAATGCTGTTGTAACCTCTAAGTCCAAGCTACCTAGCTTTGCTAATCTGATATTAGTCATAGTATTAGGAATTTCACTCGCTAAGTTAATGTGGTTGGTTTTATCACCAGAAAAACAAGTTGATACTAGCTTTAGTAGTTCTGGAGAAGTGTCTAACACCAGTAGTAAAAGTGTGGATTTTGGTAAGCAAATTGCGAACCAACATATCTTTGGCTTAATTAAGAAAAAGCCTATCATTCAAAAAGCAAAAACACCTCCTAAAGCAGTCAAAAAAGCTGTTGTACGTACAAAACTAAATTTAAAGCTTCATGGAATTGTAGCCTATAAATCAAAAAATGGACTGGCGTTAATCTCTAAAGATAATGGATCACAAAAGGTATTTGGTAAAGGTGAAAAGATACAGGAAGGTGTTACCATCACTAATATATTACCTGGAAAAGTTATCCTTGATAATAATGGGCAGGTTGAAGAGTTAGTTTTACCCAAGAAAGAAATATCTAAGAATTCAAAAGCTAAACGGGGGGCACTAACTCAACATAATCTTCCAGGTAGTCAACCCTCTAAAAAATCTGCAAGAACATCTATGTTAGGTCAAAAACAATCATCGGTAAATTTAGGAAATTTTAGACAAAAAGTTGTCAAAAACCCTGCAATACTAATGCAAGTTGCTAGACCAACTCCTACCATTGTTGATGGAAAGTTCATTGGCTTTAGGGTACAACCTGGGACGGATAGAAAAATGTTTCGTAAGCTAGGGTTTCAAACAAATGACATTATAATCGAAGTTAATGGAATTATTTTAGATGATGCAAGCAAAGGCGCTATGGTATATGAGGAGCTAAAACAAGCAGCTGAGGTATCTATCACAGTACAACGTGGGGCAGAGCAAGTTATTATCAACCGTCAGTTTTAGACTTATTTAATGATGAATTACCAAGTTTTTAAACTTGTAACTTGGCTTAAAAAAAATCATATACTAAAGTTTACCCTTAGTATCTCTTGCTTATTATTTTTTGTATCACAGAGCGCTTGTTCACGACAACCTGACCTTAAAAAAATAAGAATAAGTGGTCACACCATGGGAACGCAATACCATATATCAGTCGCAATCCCTTCTACGTTTGTTGTAAAAACAGATCTAAAAAAAGATATTGATACATTACTAGTTAAAATTAACCAGCAAATGTCGACCTATATTGAAGATTCAGAAATTAATCAATTCAATGATTATCGAAGTACAGACTGGTTTGCTGTTTCAATTGACCTTTTGGAAGTAGTAACTGCTGCTCAGGAAGTAAGTTATGCAACAAATGGGGCATTTGATATAACCATTTCCCCTTTAGTTGATTTATGGGGGTTTGGAGCAAAAACTCTTCTAGGGTTTCCACAACAGGAGCAACTAATAGAAACCCTAAAACATGTCGGCTATCAAAAGCTAAGTATAAGAAATATGCCACCTGCTATTCGCAAGAGGGATAAATTAATGCAAATTGATTTATCTGCAATAGCAAAAGGATATGCAGTAGACAAAGTAGGGCAACTTCTTAAATTCAATGAACTGAATAATTATTTAGTAGAAATAGGTGGAGAAATAAGTGCCAGTGGAACAAATCAAACAGGGGATATCTGGCAAATAGCAATAGAGAATCCAGATTATAATGAAAGCCTACCAACTAAAATTATAGCTTTAAAGGATATTGGAGTCGCAACATCTGGAGACTATCGTAATTTCTTTATAAAAGATGGTAAACGATTCTCACATATAATTGACCCTAAAACAGGTTATCCTACCCATCACAACTTAGCTTCAATCACTGTTCTTAATCAGTCAACGATGATAGCAGATGCTTATGCAACGGCTCTTTTAGTTATGGGTGAAAAAAGAGGAATAGTTTTTGCCAAAAAGAAGAAACTTAAAATTAATATGTTTATCCGCGAAGCAAGCTCCTATCGTATATGGAATAGTATTGATGGCACCCCCCCCTTTTTTTGATAATTAGTTAGGTTTTAATAAGTAACACTTCACCTGCCCTGCATTGGCTTGTTTTAATTCTTTCAAATCATATTCAGACCAATTAATTTGCTCTTCAGATTCATGCTCTACGTAAATGAGTCCATTGGAATCAAGCAATTTTTTTTCTTTGATTAGCGTTAGCGATTTCTCTAATAATCCGTGGCGATAGGGTGGGTCTATAAAAATCAGGTCGAAGGGCTTGCTATGGTTTTGTGCAGTGATATAGCCTAGTGCATCTGCGTTAATGACTTTGTGTTCTGATTTTAATAGTACTAGATTAGATTTAATTTGAGCGGCAACAGCTTTATTCTTTTCAACAAAAATAACATTTTCTGCGCCCCTTGAAAGTGCTTCTAAACCAAGTGCACCACTACCAGCAAATAGGTCTAAACAATTGGCATTGAAGACTTTGTTTTGTAGCCAATTAAAAAGTGTTTCTCTAATTCTATCGGGTGTGGGGCGAAGACCTAGCGCATCAGGAAAATTTAGTTTTCTGCTGCGCCATTGCCCGCCGATAATCCGTAGCGTATTAGTCTGTGCTCTTTTTTGCTGTCTTTTCTTCGCCACTTTTCTCTTCGCCACCAACGATTACAGTTAATAATTTATCCGTATGTAGACGACGTTTGAAAGCGTCTATTACCTGTTCTCTTGTAATTTCTTCGATTTTATCCGTAAAGGTATTTAAGTAATCAAGTGGTAAACCGTAAAACCCGATCATTGCTAAATAGCCAATAATATCGGAGTTACTTGCTGTTCGAAGTGGGAAACCACCGACTATATTAACTTTGGATGCTTTAAGCTGCTCTTCAGAGGGACCTTCCTTTTGGAAGGTCTCCATTACCTCACGTGCAACTTTTATGGCTTCATCTGTTTGAGAAAGTTTTGTTTGTAGCCCTAACATAAATGGACCATTTTCTTTCATAGGAATAAAGTAGCTATAAACACTATAAGAAAGTCCGCGCTTTACACGAACCTCTTTCATTAAGCGCGAGGTAAAACCACTGCCACCTAAATCGTGGTTGCCAAGATACAGCGTAAAATAATCTTTGTCACCACGCTTGTTACCTGGTTGACCAATCATCACATGTGCCTGCGATGAAGGGAATGGTATGTGAACGACTTTTGCTTCTGTTAAAGGCTTAACTTCAGGAATGGCTTCAGCTTGCTCACCTTTCCCGCGCCCATCTGTTAATAATGCTTTAGAAATTTGTTCAGCAATTTGTTTAGCTTGTTTTTTATCAATTGAGCCGACTAGAGCAAGCTGACCATTTTTATTAACAAAATAGCGCTTGTAGAAAGCCTTAAGATCATCAACTTTTAGAGCAGAAATAGTTTCTTCTGTTCCAGTTTGTGGCTGAGAATAAGGGTGATCACCATAAAGATTTTTATAAAATTCCTTACTAGCTATTGATCCAGGGCTCTGCTTCTGTGCTTGTAAACCTACCAATGCTTGTTTTTTTAAGCGAGCAAAGTCAGTCTCAGGAAATGCGGGTTTTTCAATCACCTTTTGCCAGTTCTCTATGGCTGATTTCATTTGCTCGTCAAATGTCAAAGTACGCAAACTAATCCAAGCCATATCTCGCGCTGAACCTGTTGAAAATTCTGCACCGACTGATTCAAATGCTTCAGCAATTTGATCTGCATTTAAGCCTGCAGCTCCCTTATTGAGCATGCTAGTTGTCATGCTTGAAATGCCTAATTTTTCTTTATCATAGACACTTCCTGCTGCAAAAGTGAGGCGTAAATCCAGCATAGGTAACTCAGGGACATGGACATAGTAAATGCGTAAGCCTGACTCGGTTGTCCAGTGTTCTATTTGTGGTGCAGCTAATGCGACTTTACTTAATAATAGGAACAGTGCTGCGAGCCAAAATTTTCCGAAAGTGACTGATTTCATTAGTTAGTCTCCTTTTTATTTTTTTCATTAAGAGGCTGAGGAATCAGTTCAGCTACGGTGAGGTGATTTTCAATCAAATACTTTTTTGCCACTTCTTGAATCTGCTCGGCAGTAACAGCAAGTACACCAGGAACATATTGGTCCATATACTTATGACCCAGACCAACCGACTCAAGTGAGCCTAAAAGAGTAGCCATGTGCTCAATTGAATCTCGTTCAAATACTTCACCTGCAATAACCTGTGCTTTGACGCGCTTCAACTCTGATTCACTTACCAATTCAGTTTTGAGAATCTCAACTTCATCCAATAAGGCTTTTTTTAGAATAGGTGTTTCTACGCCTTTTGCAGGTGTACCCGTGATAATGAGTAAATTATCAAGACGGCCATAGCCATAATAACCAGAGCCTGCCGAGGCTGCTACTTCTTTTCCTCTTACTAGGTTTTTTGCGAAGCGAGCACTATCACCACCATCTAAAATATTTGCTAGAACTTCTAATGCATATGGCTCCCACATTGGAACCTTGCCTTTTTTGGCGCTGATCATACCAGGAGTCTTAAAGCCCATCCGTAAGTTAGCTAATTTTGCAGGAAGTTTTAAGACTATATTACGAATACCTTTTTGTTCAACTTCGGTACGTGCTTTTACTTCAGGCAAGTCATTGCTGGCATAGACACTGAAATATTTTTTCGCCATTGCAAAAACCTTGTCTGGTTCTACATCTCCAACAACAACCAATGTTGCATTATTTGGTGTGTACCACTTCTTATACCAAGCTATGGCATCTTCAACTTTCATTCCCTCAAGATCAACCATCCAACCGATAACGGGAGCACGATAGGGGCTATTTAAAAAAGCGATGGCATTAAATTGTTCGCGAGTTAATGAACTAGGTTTGTCATCAGTACGCCAGCGACGTTCTTCTTTAACGACCTCAATTTCTTTTTTAAATTCTTCACGATCAAATACGAGATTGCGCATGCGGTCAGCTTCAATTTCGATTGCTTGCTCTAGTTTGTCACTGGCTAAAACTTCGTAATAGGCTGTGTAATCTTGTGAGGTAAATGCATTATTGCGTGCACCAATGGCAGAAACCATTTTCTCGAACTCACCTGATTCATGCTTTTTTGTGCCTTTAAACATCATGTGTTCAAGCGCATGAGATAAGCCTGTTATGCCTTCGTGCTCATAACTAGTACCAATTTTGTACCAGACTTGAATGACGGCGACAGGGGCGCGCTTGTCTTGTTTTACTAATACTTTCAAGCCATTGTCGAGTTCAAATTCATGGACTTGATTTTTATCATCATCAGCAAGTGATGCTTGACTGAGAAAGAAAGATGATAAAAGCATTAATGAAAACAAAAAACTGCGACGTAATAAGCCCGCAGATGGTAAACTGGTGTTTAATAATTTTCGCATAATTTTTCGCACGTTTATCCTAAAAGAATGAAGTATACCAATGTTCCGCATATTTAAGAAAAAAAAGCCCACTGAAACGAGTAAAACTCCAGAAACAGATACGTCTGAAGAGCAACAATCGGATGCTATTCAAGCAGAATCTCTAAATGAGGCTATTTCTGATGAGCATATAGAATCTGAAATAGAGTCAAAAGTTCAGAAAACAAGTGCTGATGAGACAAATATTTCTGAAAAAACAGAAGTTCATGAGCAAAATGTTGCTCCAAAGCCAGTAGAAGAGCCACAACAGAAACCGAAAAAAGAAGGTTTGTTTAAGCGTTTACGTTCTGGGCTTTCGAAAACAGGCAACTCATTGACCGAAGGTATGAGCACGCTTGTTCTTGGTAAGAAGAAAATTGATGAAGATGTGCTCGAAGACTTAGAGACACGTTTATTAATGGCTGATGTTGGTATGGAAGCAACCCAACGCATTATTGAAGATCTTACTAAACGCGTAAAACGTGATGAACTTGATGATGTTGATATGATGATGAAAGCGCTATATGCAGAAATGTCACATATTCTACGTCCCATCGCTAAGCCACTTATTATTGAAGATAATGCAGGGCTCACCGTAATTTTATTGGTAGGTATTAATGGTGCGGGAAAAACGACGACCATTGGTAAATTAGCCAAAAAGTTTCAGAGTGACGGCAAGTCTGTGATGTTGGCTGCAGGTGATACATTCAGAGCAGCAGCGGTAGAGCAACTTCAAGTTTGGGGAGAGCGTAATAAAATTCCTGTGGTTGCGCAGGGTACTGGTGCTGATAGTGCCTCCGTAATTTACGATGCAATGGAGTCTGCAAAAGCACGTAATATTGATGTGTTACTTGCTGATACGGCAGGTCGTTTACATACTCAAACAAACTTAATGGAAGAGCTTAAAAAAGTTAAGCGGGTTATGCAAAAAATTGACCCAGCAGCACCGCATGAAATCATGCTAATCGTTGATGCTAGTATTGGTCAAAATGCCCTAGCACAAGCAAAAGAATTTAATGCAGCTCTTGGCTTAACAGGAATTACTGTAACCAAACTTGATGGTACTGCAAAGGGTGGTATTTTATTTGCAATAGCTGAAAAAACAGGCATCCCAGTTCGATATATTGGTGTTGGTGAGTCTATTGATGACCTTCAAGAATTTGATGCATATGAATTCACAGGTGCCTTATTAGCGGGTGATGATGACTAGTAATTTCACCAGTACAGTGCCATACACGTGTATGGCACCCCCCCCTTTTTTACATAATTGACTATTTGAGTGATACGGTATCATTCCGATTGTAACTAGATAGCTGATAATTTTTATCTAATAATTAGTATTTGATTTAATCATACTAATGCCCATGGATTCTATAGCTACAAATAATAATAAACAAAGTAATGGCAAGCTTCGCTTTAAACAGTTGCAAGATTGGGAAACAGAGATTGACTGGGATGAACTAAGTAGAATGATTTCACTTTATTATATGGAATCTAAAATTGGTCGATTATTAGTGCCTTCTGAGACGATGTTAAGAGTACATTTTTTAAAACTTCGCTATGGAATGTCATCGAGTGGTATAGAAGAGGCTCTTTTTCAGATTAGAGTGTTAAGGGATTTTGCTAAAATAGATATGTTTACAGATGTGATACCGAATGCTTCTTGTATTCGTGCATTTCATACTCTTATAAAAGAGCATGATTTAGAACAGAAAATAGATAGTCGATTTAATCTAAAGCCAATGGTACAAAGCACAGACTTGTAGAGATTGAATTACTTCCTAACTTTTAATACATCCTTCCATATTTTATTGGATAATTCTTCTGAGCCAAAAAAACAAGTAAGATGATGTTTTCCTTTTTCCATAAATTCAGGAAAACGGCGTAATACCTCTACCAATTCACTTTCTGCTTTATCCATGTCATCAAGTTGAACATGACTTACACATCGGGCTAAAGGCCCATGTAGAATTGATGGATTAATAATTTTTTGTGCTTCCAGTAACGCCTCTTTATATTTCTCTTGCCTATAATAATTAAGAAACGGAGTAAGGTGATACCATGAAGGGTAGGCAGGTGAAAGCGACATCGCTTTTTTTACTAGAACTAAACCATCTTCCCAGTGGCCCATCATACAAAAATAAAATCCTGTTCCATATTCAATAACAGTATGATATTGGGTTATATCCCTAGCAATATTAAATTCATTAGTACTTCGCTCCCATTCATTCATACAAAATAATATTTGTGCACATGCAAAATGTGCTTCATGTGATTCAGGTTTAAATCGAATCGCTGCCTCTGCGCACTCCATGCCAACTTTCAACGGGTCATCAATGACACCATAGCCGTAACTATAATCACGGCGGCAATAGTCTGCTAAAATAACATTAGCAACAACATTATTAGGGTTTCGTTGTAATGCTTCTGAACATATTTGTATTGCTTTTAGCAAAGAGCCTCGACTAAGGTTATCTAAAAAATAACGATAATAGGCTAAAGTTTGATAACAAGTAGGAATAGAGTCTTCATCATTGAGTAGCTTTCTTGCCCAATGAATTTGTAAAAAGCTCTGATGGATATCTGCAACTACAGCAGTGATATTTCCAATAATTTTAGAGAGTTCTTCTTCACTTAGTCCTTTGTCGATAGAAAATTTCTTTGACCATAAAACTTCTTCAAATTCAGAGTCTACAACTCGATAGAGTAAATTGTACTTATCATTTGGAAGCTGTTGTATATAAAGAGACATGACATAGTCAGCATTATACTTTTTCTTAATTTCTTCAACTGCTTTAGAGGACTCACTTTTATCTGAGTGTGGAATTGAAACGACTAGTCTTAAAAAAACAAAATGAGTGAGTTCTTTTGCTACACAATCACTAATTTGATATAGCATCTGATTACTAAAGTTATCCTGTGTTTTATCAGTAAAGCAGGTCAGAACCAATTTAGGGCCACAGGATTTTGTCTCATCTGCTTGTGGTCGTGATGCAACTGATTTTTTACTTTTAGAGTTTATAAAAAGCTCAGGTATATAGCTTCCTTTTGGAATCGAAATAACGACTGTATCTTTGTTCTCATTTTCTTTGTAGTATTTAGAAAGTCTCTCTCTAACGCGACCTGCTAAAATTCGAACGGTAGGATTGCTGTCAGAATCAAAGTCATCAGGAAAACCCAAGGCATCTACTGCTATAGAGTATTGTTTTAGTGTGTGTTGTTTGCCGTATAAGGATTCATTAACCACATACTTTAAAAATTTCTGCATCTGTTTTGCAGATTTGAAGTGGGGACTAGATAGAATATTTGATAATTGAGCTTCAGCCGATTTTACATCAGCATCTGTGATGTTGGATAAGTTAATGTTTTTATCACTAGACATTTATATCCTCGATTTAATTTAATTTTTATTAATTATTATCAATGATAAGCATACCACAAGGGATTTAATTGTTGAATCGAGTGAATAATTTTAGATCACTTGAAGAAATAAAAATACTCATTTAGATGGTTTAGAATTCAGTCTTCTTTTCTTGCTTAGATTCCCTAATCCAAATTTCATAATCCAAACTAGTAGTGAACAGACATAGGATTATTCCCAAGCCATCATTAGGGGAGCTTCCATCTTTGGTGGTAATTCCAAGTGGTATTAGATTTAAGATTGCTCCTGCTAAAGCGGCAAAAGCGAAGCTTTGTAAAGCAATACGAGAATAATCATTGCTAATTGTAAAGAGGTTGTCCATCCCTCCTACAAATACCATGATGGAAAAGAAAATTAAAAGCTCAATGCCAGGCCCTGCAAAGTATATTAAAGCATGCTTGAAGCGTGCTAGTTTTATCGTCTTAGGCGCTATTTGTACAAAGCCTTCAAGAGGGATAGAACGTATTTCCATCGGTGCATTCAGTAGGCTTGTTTGTATTAACACCTTCCCAAAACCAATCACAATCTGCTGAACTTTCCAGCCAAGTACCCTTGCCATAACGGCGTGACCAAACTCATGGATAAAAAGCAAAGGAACCCAGAAAATAACAAATAATAATGCGCTGAGCTTTTTTGGTTCGTAATTAGTCATAATCTCCATCATCATCATAAAAAGAAAAGCAATACTCATGATGATGATAAATATCTTTTCACCTTTTGTTGTCGGCTCTTTATCGTGATGACGTTGATCAATGTGCATTTAATATTGTTAACAAGTTATAATACCAACTCATTATAACAGACAGTGTGAAGCTATGATTGATTACACTTTTGATTTGCCCGCTCCAAATGAAGAAGTACCATTGAATAAAATTAAAGAAATTTGTCTGCATTTTCAATTACCTGATTTGTGGGAAAAAATTAAAAAAGATCCACCGAGTCAAATGTTTAGCAGTGATGGTTGTACTATGTGGCCAGATGTAAGCAATGGTAAAAATATCTATGTTGCCTGTTTCTTGCATGATTTAAAATACTGGTCGGGTTATCCAGGCGAGAATGTTGATCGCTTAGCCGCAGATGCGGAATTAATGATTGATGTGGCAAGAATTAGAGGCTCAACTAAAATTGCAGAAACGATGTTTCACGGTGTTCGAGTTGGAGGCACAAGCAACTTTAAATTAGCTTTTTCTTGGGGATTTGGACGAACTCTCTAATTAAATCATTATATAATAGGCTGATATGACTAAATATGAACAACCACTAAATGAAAAAATTCGCCTCTTTATGAGGCTGAGTTATCTAATGAAGCGTTTTAACAAGCATCTTGATGAGCCTACTAGAGTAAATTGTCAGGCTGCTATTATGGTTTTGCTTGAGTTATATAACCTTTCTTCTCGATTAGATGTTAAAAATGCAGCCTTATATGTGCTTGATATACAAACACTTAATGTGAGGCAGGCAGAAGGGAAGGAAGGCGTTGATAATGCAAAGGTTTCTAGGATTTTAGAAAAGCTAGAGGAAAAAAGTAAGCGCTTATACAGTTTCCGTGGTCAGCTGGGGCAGCAGTTAAAATCACATAATTTCCTAAATATACTAAAACAACGAGCCACAATTGCGGGTGGCATTAATGATCTCGATATTCCATTATTTAATTATTGGTTAAATAAACCTAAAGAAGAGCGTGTAGAGGATTTGCGAGGTTGGGCAAAACCGTATGAAATTGCATTTGAAGCCATTGAATTATTGATGGAGTTAATTTATCAAGGTTATGAGGAAACTGAAGAGGTTGCCAAAGGTGGATTTTATCAAGCCTCTTTAAGTCCTGATAAAAACTATCAAATCTTATCTATTAATTTACCCGAGAATAGCAAACTTTACCCTGAAATTAGTGCTGGTAAACAACGATTTTCTATCCGATTTGTTGATGGTAGTAACTTAGAGGAAAAAGGTAAGCAAATAATAGAATCTGTGAATTTCACTTTAACTTTATATAGTTTCTAAATACGGCGCACATTATAAATAACGTGCGCCGAGTCGGTCTCTAGCTCCTCTTGGAGAACACAATATTACTGTTTTCTATATCTACTTGGATAGTATCACCCGAAGCAAATTCTCCAGAAAGTATCTTTTGAGCTAATGGATTTTCAATTTCACTTTGAATAGCTCTTTTTAATGGTCTTGCACCATACACAGGATCAAAACCTTCCTCACCAATGAGGTCTAATGTAGCATCACTAAACTCAATTCGAATTTCATTATCTGATAAGCGTTTATCTAATTGCTTAAGTTGGATGGCAGCAATTTGGCGAATATCTTTTTTTGAAAGCGGTCTAAATACAACGCTATCATCTATTCTATTAATAAACTCAGGCCGAAAGTGAGTACCAACAATATCCATCACAGTACTTTTCATAACGTCATATTCAGCCCCTTCTTTTGTTAAGGACTGAATAACATCAGAACCTAAATTAGATGTCATAATGATAACAGTGTTACTAAAGTCGATTGTACGACCTTGCCCATCTGTTAAACGCCCATCATCAAGCACCTGTAATAGAATATTGAACACATCTGGGTGTGCTTTTTCCACTTCATCAAGTAAAACTACGGAGTATGGTTTTCTGCGAACCAGTTCAGTTAAATAGCCACCTTCTTCATAACCAACATAGCCAGGAGGTGCGCCAATTAATCGTGCTACTGAATGCTTCTCCATAAATTCAGACATATCGATTCGCACCATCGCTTCGTCTGTATCAAATAAGAAGTTAGCCAAAGCCTTGCTTAGTTCTGTTTTACCAACACCGGTAGGGCCTAAAAATAAAAATGAGCCATTGGGTCTATCGGGATCAGAAATACCTGCGCGCGATCGTCTAATTGCATTGGATACAGCTTCTATAGCTTCACTTTGTCCTATAACCTGTTTGCGAATTTCATCTTCCATTCTTAACAATTTTTCGCGCTCACCTTCGAGCATTTTGGATATAGGAATACCAGTCCATGCCGCAACAATTTCAGCAATTTCATCTTCACTCACCTTATTGCGTAATAATTTAAAGTCCATTGTTTCGGCAGCAGTTGCTTCTTCAAGCTGTTTTTCTAATTCGGGAATTTTCCCATATTGCAATTCAGACATTCTCTGTAAGTCGCTGGCACGATGAGCTGTTTCTAATTCAATACGCGCTTTATCAAGAGCTTCTTTAATATGAGCAGTGCCTTGTACAGCAGCTTTTTCGGATTTCCAAATTTCTTCTAGATCTGAAAATTCCTTCTCAAGTCCTGTAATCTTTTCTTCAATTTCAGACAAACGTTTTTTTGAAGCATCATCGTCTTCTTTTTTCAACGCTTCACGTTCAATTTTATATTGAATCAATTTACGTTCGAGTTTATCCATCGACTCGGGTTTTGAGTCTATTTCAAGTCGAATACGTGATGCTGCCTCATCAATAAGATCAATTGCTTTATCTGGTAATTGGCGATCGCTAATATAACGATGTGACAAAGTAGCAGCAGCAACAATAGCAGGGTCGGTAATTTCTACACCATGATGGACTTCATAACGTTCTTTTAAACCTCGTAATATCGCCACGGTGTCTTCGACGGATGGTTCATCAACAATGATTTTTTGAAAACGTCGCTCTAGAGCGGCATCTTTTTCAATATACTTTCGGTATTCATCTAAAGTGGTTGCTCCCACACAGTGTAACTCTCCACGAGCCAGTGCAGGTTTAAGCATGTTTCCTGCATCCATAGCACCTTCAGCAGCACCCGCACCAACCATAGTATGAATCTCATCTATGAATAAAATAATATTTCCTTCTGATTTAGAAACATCATTTAGTACAGCTTTTAGGCGCTCTTCAAAATCACCCCGAAATTTAGCACCTGCTAGTAATGCTGCTAAATCTAAAGACAAAAGACGTTTCCCTTTTACACTGTCAGGAACTTCACCATTTACAATTCGTTGTGCTAGTCCTTCAACAAGGGCTGTTTTACCAACACCAGGTTCACCAATAATGACAGGGTTGTTTTTAGTACGACGTTGCAAAATCTGAACCATACGACGAATTTCTTGATCACGCCCTATGATAGGATCAATTTTTCCTTGTTCAGCTCTTTCAGTAAGATCAATTGTGTATTTTTTTAAGGCCTCACGTTGATCTTCTGCATTTGGATCATCTACAGGTTGACCACCACGCATGGTATCAATGGCTTGTGTTAGGGTTTCTTTGGTCGCTCCATTTTTGCGTAAAGTTTCACCAAGGACTCCCTTATCATCCATTCCAGCAAGAATAAATAATTCAGAAGATATGTATTGATCATTACGTTTTTGCGCTAATTTATCAGTGACATTTAGTAACTTCGACAGATCATTTGAAATGTGTATATCGCCCGCATCACCGCCAGTTACGCTGGACATGCGATTAAGTGCTTCAGTTAGCTGTGAGCGCAATAAGTTCACATTGATACCTGCTTGCATAATTAGACCGCGAGCGCTTCCTCCTTTCTGATCTAGCAAAGCAATCATTAAATGTACTGATTCTATAAATTGATGGTCACGACCCAATGCGATAGATTGAGCATCCTGTAAAGCCAGTTGAAACTTACTGGTTAATTTATCGGTTCTCATTGTTATACCTAAATTTTATGTAATAATTATTTTAACTATGTGGTCAGCTATTATCTATTCAAGATGAGTTACCTGATTTTTGCTGTATCTCCCGCTATAAAGCGGCTTATTGCTAGTTCAACTAAATGAAACTTGATTTAAATCAGTTAGATTAAAAGTGTACCACTTATCTGTCTATCACAGAAAATATAATGTTTTTTGCATCTTTTTCTCAAACTGCCCGTATTTAACCTCAAGATAGACAATCAAACAAATTCAATTCACATATAAATAATATCAATAAGGAATCTAAAATGAACATCAATAAATCAGCACTATTATCAGCGGCAATTCTTTCTTTAATTGCTGTAGGACAAACAGCAACTGCAGATGAAAGAGCTCCACGTGACGAATACTCAATTGGCGTAGTTTGGGATGTTGCCCCAGAAAATGTCGCAACTTCAAGAGTCAATTTTGAAATGCAAAATAAAGTCGATACGTTCAGTTATTATGGAGAAAACGCTCCAAGAGATGAATACTCTATCGGTGCAGTTTGGGATGTTTCCTCAGATAATGCTGCAACTTCAAGAGTCAATTTTGAAATGCAAAATAAAGTCGATACGTTTAGTTATTATGGAGAAAACACTCCAAGAGATGGATATTCTATCGGTGTAGTTTGGGAAAGTGATGCTTTCGAACGCTAGAGTATAATTTGTATCAGAGAATAGGATACAAGGTTACTAATAAAATGCCCTTTGCATGGGGCATTTTAACACCTAGGGCTAGATCAAAAAAAGCTTAACCGCAATAATTAACAAAGAAACTCCTAGTACTATGCGTACTATTTTTTCTCCCTTTTGCAAAGCAACTTTCACAGCAACAAACGTTCCAAGTACCATACCTGTAGATAAAGCAATTGCTGCAAACCAATTTACATTATCTGTCACAATAAAAACTACCACAGCTGGTACTGTAAAAATCATTACTATAAAAACTTTATGTACGTTTATTTTTACAAGATCCATGCCATATAGATGGAGTAAAGTAGCCATAATGACAAAACCTACACCTGCTTGAATAAACCCACCATAGAAACCAACTGCAAACATTGTTGGCCAGGCTAGCCATTTTTTCCACTTATGATTTTTAGCATGCGCAATAATTTCTGACTTTGGAAACATTAGGGTAAATATAATCAATACCATGACAACACCTAGAATTTTAGTGAACAAGGCATCATCAATTTTTACAGCATAAAAAGCACCAAGGATTCCTCCGGGTAAAGTCATCAAAGAGAGCTTTAAACTGGTTGGAAAATCAGAATGGTTTTGTTTTTTAAATGCAGCTACGGCTGCTAGTGCTTCGACTTGAATAGCGATACGATTGGAGCCGTTAGCGACGGTTGCGTCATAACCTAAGAAAATAAGCAGTGGAATAGTTAGTGCAGAACCACCACCAGCAAGCACATTTAAAAATCCTGCAATTGCTCCAACTACAACAATTATAATGAAATTAAAAGGGTCTGAAGCTGGCATTTGTATGTGTCAAAATTTTTACGAAAGTGATATTTTCTTCAGGTGTCTACCCACTGCCATCCACGCGCCAATCAGCCCAAGAAAACTACTTACTAATAGAATGAATAGTGTAACTTTTAATCCAAGACCACTGATAACAAAACTACTTCCATATAAACGAGCAAGTTCATTCACCGGTGAGATGAAGCTAAGTAGTGCTAAATGAACGAATACTAAGCTAATAATTCCTCCAAATAACCCATACCATATTCCACTGTATAAAAAAGGCCGTCTAATATAGGCAGACGTAGCCCCTATTAACTTACTCACCTCTACTTCTTCTTTGCGATTTTCAATATTTAATTTTATGGTGTTGCCAATCACTAACAGTACGGTTAAGCCCAGTAGAAATGAAATAACTAGAATCGCATGTTCTGAAATTCTTAATATTCCTCTTAAGCGCTGTACCCACTCTATATCCATTTGCACTAAATCTATTTCTTTATATGTTTCTAGTTTTTCTGCAAGTTTTTGCATATCTATATCTGCATTACCCATTAAACTCATATGTGGTGTAACGACTAATACATGAGGAAGCGGGTTTTCATCTAAAGTCTCCAGCGTTTCAGCGAATCCAGTGATCTTTTGGAAATCTGCTAAAGCTTCATCTCTAGGGACGAGGATTACTTTATCTATTTCAGAAAGCTCTTCTAATAGTTCTCCCCGATCACGCGCTTGCTGTTCAGATATTTCTGGTTTAATAAATAAGGAAATTGTAGGTACTTCACGTTTATCATCTGTCAACGTTTTCATGTTTTTAAGTAATAAATGAAGGCTGGACGGTAAAGTTAATGCAATCGCTATAGCAGCTAGAGTGATCCATGTCGATAATGGTGTTTGCCAAAGACGTAATAAGCTGTAGTTAATTGCTTCTTTGTGATGTCCAACTAAATTACCTAAGGATGAGCCAATTTGTTGCTTAGCTTGTTTTCCCATTACATTTTAACCTTTTGCAAAACGATGATGCGTTTCTTCATGTCTTTAATCAGTGCGTGATCATGACTTGCGATTAATATTGTAGAGCCATATTCATTAAACTGTTTAAAGGTATGCATAATATCTTGTGCCAAATCAGGATCAAGATTACCGGTTGGTTCATCTGCAATAATAATGGTTGGCTTATTAACAACTGCACGGGCAATACCAACCCTTTGTTTTTCACCCGCAGATAGCATCAAAGGATATTCTTTTTCTTTAGTCAGAAGGTTAACTTTATCTAAAGCAGCACGCACACGTCGTTTAATATATTGAGGGCGCATTCCTTCAATTTTAAGAGGTAAGGCTACATTATCAAAAACAGTACGATCTTGAAGTAAATGATGGTCTTGAAAGATAACCCCAATTTTACGCCGAAAAGAAGGAGTGATACGTGACTTAATAGAACGGACATTTTGACCCGCAATGATAACATCACCATCTGATGGGGATTCTAAAAGTGCGATAAGTCTTAACAAGGTACTCTTACCAGCACCAGAGTGGCCTGTTAGAAAGGCCATTTCCCCTTGTTGTAATTGCAAATTGACATTGTATAACGCCAATTGTCCTGTTGGATATTGCTTACTGACTGCCTTAAATTCAATCATGCTGCTTCTATTATTATGAGCCCTATGTAACGATACAGTGTACGGATTTTAGAGAGTAACGCAATTGCATTTAAGTCCTAGAATAATAAGAGGTTTATAAAACAGTAAACTATTCATTTTTATTATTGATCTAGGTCTTGATTTCTTTCCTTTGAGCACCATAAAAGCCTACATTAACCATAGTTAATGTTTTTATTTTTTAACTTTTGTTAAAATCAAATCATTAATTGATACAACTTAGGAATAGTAAAATGTCATTATTTATCACTGACGAATGTATAAACTGCGATGTTTGTGAACCAGAATGTCCAAATGAAGCGATTTTCATGGGTGAAGAGATCTATGAAATAGAAAGAGATAAGTGTACAGAATGCGTAGGTCACTATGCTGAACCGCAGTGTGTTGAAGTTTGCCCAGTAGATTGTATTCCGAAAGATCCTGATAATGAAGAATCTGAAGATGAGCTAATGGTCAAATATGAAAAGTTGATGGCTGAATAAACGGTCAAATTATGCTTATTACTTTATCACCCTCTAAAGGGCAGGATTTCGAAACTGCCACACCCTCAGATATACACACTATTCCTACACAGTTGGAAGACTCACAGCTTTTAATAAATGAAGCAAAAAAGCTGGATATGGAAGAAGTCCGTGAGTTAATGAGTGTTAGCGAAAATATTTCTACACTTAATGTTGAACGTTTCAACAGCTGGAAGATGCCTTTTAATACAGATAATGCTAAGGCTGCATTATTTGCTTTTAAAGGTGATGTTTACTCAGGTATTCAAAAAGAAAAATATAGTGATAATGACCTGAACTATGCTCAGGAACATTTACGTATTCTTTCTGGTCTCTATGGCGCACTTCGTCCAATGGATTTAATCCAGCCCTACCGCCTAGAAATGAAAACAGGACTGCAAAATCCTCGTGGTAATAACCTGTATCAGTTTTGGGGAGAGCGTATTACTGAAAAGCTCAATGAAACGCTTCAAGATCACCCAGAAAAAGTGTTAGTCAATCTTGCTTCAATGGAATACTTCAAATCAGTAAAGCCTAAAAAGCTTGATGCAAAATTATTGAATATCAGCTTTAAAGAAACCAAAGATGATAAAACCCGAGTGATAGCCATATTTGCCAAACGCGCTAGAGGGATGATGACGGATTTTATTCTAAGAAACAGAATTGAAAAAGCAGAAGATATAAAAGATTTTGGTACGGGTGGTTATAAATTCTCAGACAAAGACTCATCAGAAAACAATTGGGTTTTCACCAGATTACAACCAGAAAAGAAGTAATCTGGTGAATAAGTTGTATTAATTTAGCTTACAACCACCACCAGAAAATGTACCCGCAGCTAAAGCTGAAACATTCGACCAAACACCTTCAAGCGTCAAAGTCGCTTTATTAACTTTACCGTTTATTTCTGCACCGTTTTCTGCGGTAGCAGCGAGTATTAGTTTCTCATTATTCTCAGGATCGACACTTAACGTCCCCGTTAAAGCAGAGGTTTTGTCGCTTTTATCAACAACACTATAAGCAAATCCAGAAATTGCATTATTAGCAGCAACATCAAACGCATATAACCCTTTATCACTGTCACTAATATAAGCAACGGTATAGCGGAAAACAGCATTACTCTTACCACCCACTCTTGAAGCATCAAAGGCGCCTTTACTATCGGCATCATTGATATTTAACCAAGTACCTTTCATTTCATCAGAAGAGGTTATGCTGCCGATAAATTTTTTGGCAGAATCTTCGCTGCTCTCAAAACCTAATCCACTATCAGTATCAATCGCTGTTAAGCTATTTACTACCACCGAGACTTGATTGTCAGGGTTATAAGATGAGCCTTTCACATTTCCAGTAACAGGGTCTAGCATCAAAGCAAGGTTACCTGACTCAGTACCTGCATATTCACCAACAAATGCACCCGCAACAGAACAAAGTAATGTTGTTCTTAAATGAGCACGTGCTGCTTCAGTACTCGGTAAGGCATGCGAAACACCATCTTCTACCGATGCATCCACTATAATGGTATTCACTTCACCGAGAAAATTAGTTGATGTGAAATCTACTTCAGTCCAGTCTTTAGCTTTAGCCCGTACTTTGGGAGATATTTCAATTCCATTAGAGGGTGTATTATCTTTGTCTAGCATCATTAAAAGACGTATACGGTTGATGACCTTAAGGTCACTTAGCTTACCGTTTTCTACTAAATCAAGTGGTGTCATTACGGCTTGACCCAAACCTGAACCAAAGTCAATTTTCCCAATCGAGAAATTCACATCTTTTCCATCTTCGTATCTAAACTTACCTGCAATGTCCGTAAGACCCTTTTGACCACCGGAAGCATAAGATAAACCAAACACATTACTATCTTTGAAAACACCATTTTTTATTACTGGAGCAGGTGCAGATGATGACTTTCCGCCTCCTCCGCCACAAGCGACAAGCCCTAACAGTGAAATTGAAATTAGAATATTTTTACGTAACATATTTATCCCCATAAATATTATATTATTAGCCCGCGCCTATACTACCATAGCTAGTTTTGATTCGCATACGGGTCTGTTTTATTATGCAAATCCTTAATAGCCCAGTACCGAACATCTGATATTAAGGAGAACTTCATTATACAATGTATAGTGATAAGTATCTTTAATGCCTGAATTATACTAATGAAAATAATAATATCCTTAATATTTACTGCATTCATTACTCAAATTAGCTTTGCAGAGTTATATAAGTGTATTAAAAATAATGGCTCTACCGCATATCAAGCCACGCCATGCAAAGTATCCAGTCTTGAAACCAAATTACAAGTCAGCAATAAACTCACGACTAAACTATCCCAATGTGAATCTTCATGTGATTCACAGAAGTCAATTTGTGTCACAAAACTAGATAATGGTTCTTGGAATGATGATGGTGGTTTTGATCTTTGTAGTAAGGAGCAAGAAATTTGTAAGATCAGTTGCATAGACACTAGAGAAGCAAGAAGACTAAAAATAAGGTCTGATTACAAGCGCACTAGTTATGAAATTGATAAAAAATTTGAGAAAAGAGAAAAGAAACACAATAGAGAACGAAAGTTCAAAGAACAAAAAGAATGTAGCAGTGCCAAATCAGTGAATGTAAAAGCAGTTGAGGCGTGGGATAGGGTTGGCAGAAAGCAAAGGGAGCGTTTAAGCAGAATTGAAAAAGCGTATTATTTAAATAAAATCACTGATTCTGAAAGAGACTTAAAATACAAGTGTAAGTAAACTTATGATCTATGCATTGTTTGTCTAACAGAGTTTTGTTAAATTGCTTAGATGTCTCAAACCCGTCAAAAAGCAACGCCAAAAAGTAAGCCTAAAAATACCCCAATGATGCAGCAATATCTGCGCATCAAATCTGAGAACCCTGAATTACTATTGTTCTATCGTATGGGTGATTTTTATGAATTATTTTTTGATGATGCTAAACGTGCCGCAGAAATTCTCAATATCACATTAACTGCCCGTGGTAAATCAGATGGTGAACCGATTCCTATGGCGGGAGTTCCCTATCATGCGGCTGAGCAATATTTATCACGCTTATTAAAGCAGGGGATTTCAGTCGGAATTGTTGAACAAATTGGTGATCCTGCTACATCAAAAGGCCCAGTAGAGCGTAAAGTAGCTCGAATTCTTACCCCAGGAACGGTTACCGACGATTTCTTACTAGAAGAACGTCGTGATAATTTATTGCTCACTATTTGTCAAAATGAGAATGTATTTGGTCTCGCATGTATTGATCTGAGTAATGGACGTTTTATTATCCAACAAGTCAATGACCAGCAGACCCTCTTAAATGAAATAGAACGCTTGCGCCCAGCTGAAATTCTAATTGATGAAAGCTCTGATTTTCCCCTTTCGGATGATTACCCCATTACCCGTCGTGCACCATGGCACTTTGATGAGGAGAATGCTCAGCTACTATTACAAAAACAATTAGGCACACGAGATCTAGCAGGTTTTGGCTGTGAAAATATCCCTGCTGCCGTTATTGCAGCTGGCGCACTATTGCAATATGTTAATGAAACACAGCGTACTGCTTTGCCGCATATTAATAGTCTCCAAGTTGAGAGCAGTGATGATGGCATAATCTTAGATGCTGCCAGTCGTAGAAACCTAGAACTTGAACGTAGCTTAATGGGAGATCATCGCAATACATTGATCTCTGTTTTAGATAAAACTGCCACCAGCATGGGCGGCAGATTGTTAAGTCGTTGGTTAAATAAACCACTGCGTGATCAACAAATACTGCGTAATAGACATCAAGCGATTGCTAGTTTTATCGAGCAATATCACTATGAGACCTTACATGATCTACTACGTCATATTGGCGATATTGAAAGAATAATTTCACGTATTGCCATCGGTTCAGCACGCCCTAGAGATTTATCAACTCTGCGTGACTCATTAAAAATAGTGCCACAACTTCATGGTGTTTTACTCAGCATCGATAACCCACATATTGTTGATCTTGCCAATAATATCAGTGAACATGCTGAACTCGTTATCCACCTAGACAAAGCTATTATAGATAATCCACCGGTATTAATTCGTGATGGTGGTGTTATTGCAGAAGGTTATGACAGCGAATTAGACGAATTGCGTAACTTAAGTAAAAATTCAGACCAATACCTGCTTGATCTTGAAACACGTGAAAAAGAACGCACTGGAATAGCCAGTTTGAAAGTTGCTTATAACCGCGTACATGGTTTTTATATTGAAATACCACGAACCCAAAGTGAAGAAATTCCGCCTGAATATGTTCGTCGCCAAACACTAAAAATGGTTGAGCGTTTTATACTCCCCGAGTTAAAAGAGTTTGAAGATAAAGTGCTCTCTGCACGTGAACGTTCGCTAGCAAGAGAAAAAGCATTGTATCAATCACTGCTGCTAGAGTTAGCAAATGACACACTACCACTGCGCAAGACAGCGCAAAATATTGCAGAAGTCGATGTGCTCAGTAACTTTGCCGAGCGTGCCGTATTACTCAACTATTCACGTCCCGAGTTAAATGATTCGCCCGGCATCAGCATCACCGCAGGTCGGCATCCCGTTGTAGAGAAAACCCTAGATGCGCCCTTTGTGCCCAACGATATAACAATGGACGCACAACGCCGCATGCTGATGATCACCGGGCCTAATATGGGCGGTAAATCAACCTATATGCGACAAATCACCTTGATTGTTCTGATGGCACATATCGGTTGCTATGTCCCCGCAGATGCCGCTGTCATTGGCCCTATTGATAGAATCTTCACACGAATTGGCGCGCACGATGATCTGAGCAAAGGTCGTTCAACCTTTATGGTAGAAATGACAGAAGCAGCTAATATTCTTAATAATGCCACTGCCAATTCACTGGTTTTAATGGATGAAATTGGACGCGGCACCAGCACCTTCGATGGACTTTCATTGGCATGGGCATTCGCCGAATTTTTGGCGACCCAAAAACAAGCCTTCACCCTGTTTGCCACACACTATTTTGAACTAACCACACTGCCAGAAAAAATAAGTACCATCGCGAACGTCCACATTAATGCAGTCGAACACGGCGACAAAATCGTATTCTTACACAGCGTAAAAGATGGCCCTGCAAATCAAAGCTACGGCTTACAAGTCGCGCAACTTGCAGGTGTTCCTAAGAATGTAATAAGCCAAGCCAGAAAGAAACTGCATCAACTAGAACAAGATGCCCGCCAATCACCACAACAGGGACAAACCCTATCACTAAATCTAGGTTTTAACGAAGCAGTAGATACTCAAGCAGAAGAGGTGAAAAGTGCATTAGAAGCAGTAGACCCCGATGAATTAACACCCCGCCAAGCATTGGATGCTTTATATCATTTGAAAAAGTTGCTGGATTAGGGATTAAGAGGTCACTGAACATATATGGCAACTCAAGATAAGGGCATTAAAACTTTACTAACTAGAGTGTTTTCCTTTGACTCTCTACACTCTTCGATTAGCTATTCAATAAGAAAATCGCTGTACGGAATCGAAGAGTGCGGAATAAAGAGCAATAGTTAAGTTGTTGAATCATAGTTTTATTTCAATACATTTGTTCTATATGGCACCCCCGCCTTTTTTAAACAATTGCTATCAATTATCAAAAAAAGGCGGGGGTGCCATATGATCCTATTTCCACTAATACTTTAGCTATAAATAGTTAGCATGATCCAACTTAAACTTTGAACTATACAAATATTTATAATATATTGATTGAATAAATCTATACCTAAGGTGGACAATGAATTTTATTAAAGGGCTCAAACAAAGTTTTTCTGTAATAACCATAGCAATCAGCTTTGTACTATTGCTATTCAGCGTCTCTGCAAAAGCCGTCAATCTTGCCCAAGATAATATTGGTGATGTTCTGTTATTTCCCTACTTTACTACACGCGATGGTTGGACGTCTCTTTTCACTATTAGCAATACGAATAATAAAACAGTAGTCGCTAAGGTGCGCTGGAGAGAGGGTAAGAATGGCCGCAGTGTTCGTGATATTAATGTCATCCTCTCCCCTTATGATACTTGGACAGTGGGAATCAGAAGTGTAGGGGATGGTGCGGGCATCTTTACAACAGACAGTAGTTGTACTCTCCCTAAGCTTCCGTCACTAGCAAATATTGGAAGAAATCAAGTCACTGGTCTTAACTTTACGAATGCTGCCTATGCAAATATTGCAGCTGTTGATAATCGTGATAATGGGGGTACAACGTTAGATAGAAGTAAAGAAGGATATTTTGAAGTCATTGAAATGGGTACCATTAGTAGTGCTAGTTCAGCAGGTAATAATGCTGAGCAGATAGCATTTTTTGCCGAGCATGTAGGAGACGGTTGGAACAATACAGCATTACCTCGGGATTGTGGTTCTGTTCGTGCTCTTTTTGATGGAGAAAATACTTTTATTACAGCAGGACAGCTAGAACCTCCCGAAAATAATTTAATAGGTGAAGGGATACTTGTTAAAGGTGTTGATGGTATAGCTGCTGGGTATAGCCCAACCGTTCTAGCGAATTTTTCTGATAAACAAATCTATTCTACACCTAATAGTTTAAAACCCGACTTAGGCTCTATTAGTCCATTGGAAGCTTTAATCATTAGTGATGCCAGCCCAAAAGATCCCGTACGCTTTATACCAGCAAGTGGCAGAGGGATTGATGCAGTTAGTGAGTTGATTAGTCGTAAGGGTGTTATAAATCACTACAATATTGCCGGGGACTCTGATACTAGCTGGGTAATGACTTTTCCAACCAAGCATTTTTATGTGGATAGACCTTTGTTTGAGAGTAATACACAGTCACCACTCTCAGCAGGGACTGATTCATTAGCGCCTTTTGATTCTGTTGTTAATGGTGAGGTATTTGGGGCTGCTTATGATGAATCACAGGGTAAGTCATGTTTTGATGCAACTTTTAATTTTTGGGATCGTGAAGGGTCTTTTAATGTGGCGATTAAATATTTTCAATACTTCGAGACACTTATAATTCAATATAACAATCTCTGTTTCGAGTCCAATATTATCTCCTTTGACCCTAGCCCTGGTGGAGAAGGA
>CAZWEA010000008.1:0-42445 GCA_964632635.1 uncultured Cocleimonas sp.
TGGACAAAATCTGTGATTTAGCTGACCAATATAATGCCATAGTGCATCACGATGATTGTCACTCAGTTGGCTTTATGGGAAAAACAGGGCGGGGCACACATGAATATTGCGATGTAATGGATCGTGTTGATATTATCACTGGCACCTTTGGTAAGGCTTTGGGTGGTGCATCTGGTGGATATACTTCTGGTAGAAAAGAAATTATAGATATGCTGAGGCAACGTTCCCGACCTTACTTATTTTCAAATACACTTGCCCCCTCTATTTGTGCTGCAACTTTAAAAGTACTGGAAATGCTAACAAAGTCTACTACCTTACGTGATCGCTTAGAAAACAATACACATTATTTTAGAAAAGGTATGAAGCAAGCTGGATTTGCTATCGATGAAGGAGACCACCCTATCGTTCCTGTGATGTTGGGTGATGCAGAATTGGCTCAAAAAATGTCAGTTAAATTACTAGAGCGTGGAATTTATGCGATTGGTTTTTTCTTCCCTGTGGTTCCAAAAGGAAAAGCTCGAATTCGTACTCAGATTTCAGCTGTTCATACTAAAAATGATTTAGATCAAGCCATTCAAGCCTTTGCTGAAACTTATAAAGAATTGTCATAATTGCATTATTGGGGTTGCACTCATATTCATCAGCTAAGCTACAATTAATATTCTATTATTATATTAAATTGGCACGTTTTGACTACAATCTAGGCACAAAGTATTTAAGCTGTTTAGATTAGATAATGCTTAAGTTAATAAACAGTTAACTATATAGAATAGAAGACCCCAATAAAAGAGTAAAAATGGCGCACCCGGCGCGATTCGAACGCGCTACCCTTGGCTTCGGAGGCCAATACTCTATCCAAGTGAGCTACGGGTGCAAGGTTGCGTATTGTAACTAATTTGTGTTAAAGCTTCATTATTATTTTTTAGATTAGTTCCAGCCTCCAAAGCCTGCGCCACTTTTACCATATTAATAATAACAATGTTTTGAACAAGAAATTTACTGTAGATATAACGGGTATTGAAAAGATAATTCAAGTGGTTAATGTGATTATAGAGTCTCAATTAACTGAGGTAACACATCAAATAAATCATCTACGATTCCATAGTCAGCTATTTGGAAAATAGGGGCATCTTCATCTTTGTTGATGGCAACAATAACTTTGCTTTCTTTCATTCCTGCTTGATGCTGGATGGCTCCAGAAATTCCGACAGCAAAGTAAATATCGGGCGCGACAACTTTTCCTGTTTGTCCAACCTGAAAATCATTGGGCGCATAGCCAGAGTCAACTGCTGCGCGAGAAGCACCAACTGCGGCACCAAGTTTTTCTGCGAGTGATTCAATGAGCGCGAAGTCATCTTTACTGCCCACACCGCGTCCTCCTGAAACGACTATTCGAGCGGTTGTTAGATCGGGTCGTTCGCTTTCAGTTACATTACGGCTAATAAATTCTACACGATCAAATGCTTGATTAAATGGTACTTCTTCTATAGTAGCTGAACCCCCTTCAGCTTCTAATGCATCAAAAGCGGTACTACGAACTGTAATGAGTTTAATTGCATCATTACTTTGCACCGTTATTAATGCATTCCCTGCATAGATGGGTCGTACAAAAGTATCTTCTGATACTACTTCGATAATATCCGAGATTTGCATAACATCTAGTATTGCCGCTACGCGTGGCATAAAGTTTTTACCAAAATTCGAAGCGGGAGCAAGGATATGTGAATAATCTGAGGCTAAACCCTTAACTAGCCAAGCAATGTTTTCAGCTAGAGCGTCGGCTAAAGATGCATCATTTGCTGAAATTACTTTGCTTATGCTGGCTATTGATTGCGCTTGCTCTATAACGGTTGAAGCATTTTGTCCTGCAATTAATAGGTGTAAATCATCTCCTAACTGGGAAGCCGCAGAAAGTGTGTTTAAGGTGTTTGGATTTAAGGTTGCGTTATCGTGTTCTGCAATAATTAAAATAGACATTATAAAACACCCGCTTCATTCTTTAATTTATCGATTAGCTCTTCTGCGTTTGCCACGATGACTCCTGGCCTCCGCTCTGGAGGTGGTGATACTTTTAAAACTGTTAAACGATGGGTCAAATCAAGACCTAAGGAATCTGCTTCGACAATATCAATCGGTTTCTTTTTAGCTTTCATGATATCTGGTAGCTTAGGTAGTCGTGGCTCATTCAATCGTAGGTCGGTTGTGATAATGGCTGGTAAGGTGATACTTATGGTTTCTAGCCCAGAATCTGTTTCACGGGTTAGTGTGAGTTTGTTGCCTTCAAAAGTAGCCTTTGAGGCAAATGTTCCCTGTGGCCAGTTCAATAAAGCAGCGAGCATTTGACCTGTCTGATTCGAGTCATCATCAATGGTTTGTTTGCCTAAGATAACAACCTCTGGTGATTCTTGTTCCACCATTTTTGCAAGTAATTTAGCAATTCCAAGTGGTTCAGGTAATTCTTCTGCTTTGATCAATATGGCACGATCAGCTCCCATAGCCAGCGCTTTTCGTAAAGTATCTGTAGATGAGTCATCGCCAATAGTTACTGCTATTACTTCAGAAGCTACGCCTGCCTGTTTCATGCGTAATGCTTCTTCTAGCGCATTCTCATCAAAGGGGTTCATCGACATCACCACGTTATCTGTATCTACGCCACTACCATCTGATTTCACCCGAATACGAACATTGAAATCAACTACTCGTTTAACTGCTACTAATACTTTCATTTAAACCTCTTGAATGGCACCCCCCCCCTTTTTTGAATAATTGTACGCTGCAATCTTCTAAAAAGAGGGGGGGTGCCATATACATTTATTTATCGTCTAATGTAGCCGACACCCGTTAAAGCTATATGTCCCATATGAGACATAAACTTGTAAAATAAACTTACTGGTTAATGCCACCCATGCAAATATATTTGGTTTCTAGGTATTCGTCCATGCCGTATTTAGAACCTTCACGACCCATGCCAGATTCTTTAACCCCGCCAAAGGGGGCGACTTCAGTTGAGATTAAACCAGCATTAACCCCAACCATGCCGTATTCCAGCGCCTCGGATACACGCCAGCACCTTGCCATGTCACGTGTATAAAAATAGGCTGCTAAACCAAACTCAGTATCATTCGCCATTTGGATTGCTTGTTGTTCTGTCTTGAAGCTAAACAAGGGGGCTACTGGGCCAAAGGTTTCTTCGTAAGTGATTTTCATATCGGTGGTGACATTGGCGATTAATGTTGGCTCGAAGAATGTCTTTCCGAGGCTATGGCGTTTGCCTCCCACTAAAATTTTAGCACCTTTTTCTATGGCATCGCTGATATGCTCCTCAACTTTCTCTACGGCATTCATATCAATCAGTGGACCTTGATTGATACCTTCTTCAAACCCATTCCCTACTTTAAGCTCGGCAACTTTAACCGCAAGTTTCTTTGAAAACTCATCGTATATATTTTCATGCACCAACGTACGATTCGTACAAACACAGGTTTGACCACTATTGCGGTATTTCGATATCATCAAGCCATCAACTGCGGCGTCAAGATCTGCATCTTCAAAAACAATAAATGGTGCATTTCCGCCTAGTTCTAGTGAGAGCTTTTTTAAAGTATCTGAACATTGTTTCATTAATAATTTACCGACTCCTGTAGAGCCAGTAAAAGTTAGTTTACGAACGATAGGATTGGAGGTCATTTCCCCGCCAATATTTCGTGCATCGCCTGTGACTACGCTTAAAATCCCCGCTGGAACTCCAGCACGTTCAGCTAGTACTGCTAATGCGAGTGCAGAATAGGGTGTTGCTTCTGCTGGCTTTACAATCATTGGACAACCTGCTCCTAATGCGGGAGCAGCTTTTCTTGTGATCATCGCATGGGGAAAATTCCAAGGTGTTATTGCAGCACATACGCCCACAGGTTCTTTTGTCACTATAATACGTTGATCATTGTTTTTAGAAGGGATGGTATCGCCATAGATACGTTTAGATTCTTCAGCAAACCATTTAATAAATGATGCACCGTAAGCAATTTCTCCCTTTGACTCTGCTAATGTTTTGCCTTGCTCAGAGGTCATAATGGTTGCTAGATCTTGTTGGTTTTGCATTATCAACTCAAACCATTTTTCAAGAATAGTTGATCGTTCAACAGCGGTTTTTGCTCGCCAATCAGGCCAAGCTTTGTTAGCGGCTTCGATAGCTCGTTTGGTTTCAGCTGCGCCCATATCAGGCACTGTACCAATAACTTCATTGTTTGCAGGGTTACTTACATCAATTGTGTTGCCGCTATCGGCATTTATCCATTCTCCGGCAATGTAAGCTTGTTGACGAAAGAGGGTTGAGTCGTTTAATTTCAATGTATTATTCATGTTTAATTTAATCAGTAATATAGCTTCTTTATATTAGTTTAAATTCACCTAGAGACGGCAATTTTTAGCTATTATTGATAGAAATAGTTAAATGTTTATTATTTTTACTGAATACTTATTTGAGATTAAATTATGAAAAACTCACCTCAATCATTTTCAAAAACCACTTTTAACTGGCAAGACCCATTGTTCTTAGAGCAGCAGTTAACAAGCGAAGAGCTGCTTATTCGTGATGTGGCTCACGTTTATTGCCAAGAAAAGCTCATGCCTAGGATATTGGATGCTAATCGTAATGCCGTTTTTCATCGTGAGATAATGACGGAATTTGGTGAACTTGGATTACTAGGTGCAACTATTCCAGAAGAATATGGTGGTGCAGGTATTAATTATGTCTCATATGGTCTGGTAGCGAGAGAAATTGAACGAGTGGATAGCAGTTACCGCTCTGCTATGAGTGTGCAATCCTCACTAGTGATGTATCCAATTTATGCTTATGGCAGTGAAGAGCAACGTCAAAAATTCTTACCACGTTTAGCCACCGGTGAATTAATAGGGTGTTTTGGGTTAACTGAGCCAGATGCAGGTTCAGACCCTGATAGTATGCTCAGTCGAGCAGTTAAGGTTGATGGTGGCTACCAATTAAATGGCGCTAAGACGTGGATTACTAATTCACCGATTGCTGATGTGATGATTGTCTGGGCAAAGCTCGATGATGTGATTCGGGGGTTTATTCTTGAGCGCGATATGGGGGGGCTTTCAACACCAAAAATAGAAGGGAAGTTTTCATTACGTGCATCAGAAACAGGTGAAATAGTGATGCAGAATGTTTTTGTGTCAGAAGATAATATTTTACCTAGTGTGCAAGGCTTAAAAGGCCCGTTTGGCTGTTTGAATAAAGCTCGTTTTGGGATAGCTTGGGGGGCTTTAGGGGCGGCTGAATTTTGCTGGCACAGTGCGCGTCAATACACGCTTGATCGTAAGCAGTTTGGACGTCCATTGGCAGCTACTCAGTTGGTTCAAAAAAAGTTAGCTGATATGCAAACCGAGATTACTCTGGGGTTGCAGTCTTGTTTACAAATGGGGCGTTTAATGGATGTTGACAATTGTCCTGTTGAGTTGATCTCTTTATTAAAACGCAATAATTGTGGGAAATCATTGGAGATTGCTCGTGTTTCTCGAGATATGCATGGAGGTAATGGTATTTCAGATGAATTTCATGTTATTCGTCATGTGATGAATCTTGAAGCTGTGAATACTTATGAGGGTACGCATGATATCCATGCTTTGATTCTTGGGCGAGCGCAAACAGGCTTGCAAGCTTTTTATTAATGGGTGGAAGTTTCAAAAAGAGGTATTAATAGAGGATATTAAAAAAATGTTCCAGATCAGCCACGGGGAGAAGATATGCGCAGCTGAAGTGTATCAACCGTGACTTCTCTGGAACTAATATGAAGGCAAGGAAATTCCTTCATATAAACTGTCAGATATGTTTTAAGAGAAAAGGTTCAAACTATTTAATATTTTTTTAATTTTAAATTAAAAAGACTGTTAAAGAGTATTGATTTGGTGATATTTAAGGGTGTGTTTGGATTTGGAGTGTAGGTATACTTCCAACTTGTTTTTTGTATCGAGTATTTCAAATGTTTAAAAATATTTGCTGGGTAAATTGGCTTTTTACTGCGATGGTTATTGGCCTATTTGTTATTAGTATTTCTATGGCGCTTTCAGGTTGCGGAAACAAGGGAGAGTTATACTTGCCTGATAACACATCAACGAAACAAAATAAGAATAAAAAGGGTTAAATATGGATTATTTTAATTACCAAGAAGATAAACTTTATGCAGAAGGTGTAGCGTTAAGTGAAATAGCTGAGCAATACGGCACACCATGTTATGTCTATTCAAAAGCGACTTTAGAGCGCCATTGGCATGCATTTAATGATGCTTTTGGGGGGCAACCTCATTTAATTTGTTACTCTGTTAAGGCTAATTCTAATATTGCGGTTCTTAATTTGTTAGCAAAGTTAGGTTCTGGTTTTGATATTGTTTCTGTGGGTGAATTAGAGCGTGTTTTAAAAGCAGGTGGTGACCCTAAGAAAGTTGTTTTTTCAGGTGTGGGAAAGCGTCTTGATGAAATGCAACGAGCCTTAGAGGTTGGTATTCGTTGTTTTAATATTGAATCAGAAGGTGAATTAGTTCGTTTGAATGATGTTGCTGCTAAAATGGATAAAGTAGCCGATATTTCAATTCGGGTTAATCCAGATGTTGATGCTAAAACTCATCCCTATATATCTACGGGCTTAAAAGAAAATAAATTTGGCATAGACATCAATGTGGTTGAAGGGGTTTATCAGCAAGCTGCAGAAATGCTAAATATTAATGTGACAGGTATTGATTGTCATATTGGTTCACAGCTTACTGATGTCAAGCCATTTATTGATGCGCTTGAACGTTTGCTATCTTTAGCAGAGCGTTTAAAAGAGAAAGGGATAGATATTAAACACTTAGATTTAGGGGGTGGACTAGGTGTTAAATACAAAGACGAAAAGCCACCTTTGCCTTCCGAATACATGGCTCAAATCTTTTCTAATGAAAAAATAAAACAGTTTGAGATATTAATAGAGCCTGGTAGGGCGATTGCTGCAAATAGCGCAGTGTTATTGACAAAAGTCGAGTATTTAAAGCACGGCGATGACAAGAGTTTTGCCATTGTTGATGCCGCAATGAATGATCTTATTCGCCCATCTTTATATCAAGCTTGGCAAAATATTGTTCCAGTAGAAAAAAATAGTGATGCTGAAACTAAAACTTATGATGTGGTAGGCCCTATCTGTGAAACAGGTGATTTCTTAGGAAAAGATAGATTATTAAGCCTTAAGCAAGGGGATTTATTGGTAATTCGTTCTGCGGGTGCTTATGGATTTGGAATGTCTTCAAATTATAATTCACGCCCTCGTGTTGCTGAAGTGTTAGTTGATGGCGATAATTCTGCCGTGATTCGAAAAAGAGAGACAATTGAAAGTTTGTTTGCTGGTGAGTCTATTCCTGAGTTGTGATTATCATAATTAACTGATGCTAATATAAACTAATTTTTATCATGTTTATTAGATGCTTAGCATTCAGTGTGATTAAAATAAATTCCACCTTTCATCAGGAGTATATAGTTGTAAATGCCTATAAATGCTATATTTATACGTGCTAGAAGGTACCTAAATTAAGGTTTAATTGATTGACCTGTAAAAATTTATAATAAAAATAAAACAAAGGTAAATAGGTTTGAAAAAGAAAGCTCTCGTCCTCGCTGCTTGTATGGCATTTACTGTTCCCAGTATTGCTATTGCAAAAGCGCTTCCGGATAATATAGCAGGCTTAAACTTAGGTGAAATACAGTCAAGCTCCTATTTAAACCAACCTTTTAAAGGAGAAATTCCATTTCTTTTCACGAATATAGATAAATTAAATCTATTATCTGTTGGTATAGCACCATCATCAATTTATAAAAAGCTAGGGGCTGAAAAATTACCTATTCTAAGTAGCTTAAAATTTCGTATTGGGGTTAAAAATGGTCAAACTGTTGTTTTTATCCATTCTACAAAGCCAATTCAATACCCCTTTCTTAATATTATTTTAGAGATTGACGGACCTCAAGGAAGCCTTTATCAAGACTACACTGTCTTATTAGACCCTCCAGCAAACAAAACTCAACAAGTCACCTTAGCAACGAATAAACAAAGTATAAGTACAGCTAAAAGAGATGTAGAGAAAACAGCGCAAAAACCATTATTACTTGAAACTTATACTGCTCCAGTTTCTACAGGCAACACGAAAACTAAATATACCGTAGTCTCTGGTGATTCGTTATCTAAGATAGCTGCAAGACTAAAGCCAAAGGGCGTATCTCTTAGAAAGATGATGACTAGTGTTCACTCCCGAAATCCCCAGGCATTTATTCAAAACAATATAAATAAAATAATCAAAGGGGCTACTTTAAGTATTCCGTCCTTGCAAGAAATTAATAATTTTCAAAACGTTAAAATTGTGAGTGACAAAAAGAATGTGGAGAAGTCAAAGGCATCTGAAAAAATAGAGCTTTCAGGAGAGACATATAAAGTTATCAAGGGTGATAACTTAACTAAAATCACCAAAAAGTTTCTTCATAATGATATTTCATTTACTAAGATGATGGCCTCAATTCATAAAGCTAACCCACACGCTTTTTCTAGGAATCAGATAAACTTGCTAAAAGTTGACTCGATATTAAGAATACCTACTTTGGAGGTAGTTGCTCAACATAATATCAAAAGTATCACTGTTGATCCTAAAAGAGAATCTCTAAACACAGGAGAAGCAGTAGACTTAGAAAGTATTGAGTCTAATGTATTTGAGCCTGTCACATCTGTTACTCAAGATGATATTAATAAACTAGAAAAATCAGTGACAGTAGAAACAATATCCAATATCGAAGTTGAAATTGATAAGGTTAAAGAGCCTCAAATAATCCTCGAAGAAAATCAATTAGAAAATGTACAAGTTGAATTACTGGAATCAGAAGCCGAGATTGCTGGTGAAACTGAGCTAACTAAATACACGGTACAAGATGGTGATACTTTGACTAAAGTCACTAGAGGTATTGGTTACCAGAATGTGTCATTTTCTAAAATGATGAAAGCTATTTTCACTACCAATCCACATGCTTTTGTTAGAAATAACATAACTAAGCTTAAAATAGGTGCAGTCATAACTTTGCCTTCATTGGCATCTATTCAATCAACTGTCTCAAAAAATCTAAAGGTGCAGCAGAGCATCAAAGTAGATTCAAGTTTTCCGCTTAATCAAGTTGATAGTTCATTAAAAAATTCAAATCAGACAGCTTTAGCATTACAAAAAAGAATAAGGGAATTAAGGAAAGACTTTAACCTATCAAAAAAGAAAGTCAGGGAACTGGAGAAAACCTTAATCTCTCAGGAAGACTTGATTCATCTAAAAAATTCAGAAATAGTAGGCTTAAAGTCAAACTCAATCAAAGGTAAAATAACAGAGTCTTTGGAAACTAGTACAGTTCCTGTTGAAAATACTGAGCTGGATATTGTTAAAAATACTGCTACTAATACGAAAACATTTTCAGCTGATGGAAAGCTAGAAATTAATGATGTTCCAAGTTTGGTAGCTGCTATTTATGAAGATGCAAAATCCGCTAAAAACTTAGGCTATATTAGTATGGCATTAATATTAGCTCTTCTTATGCTAAGGTATAGAAGAGAAATCTATTCCTATACTTCAATATCAGCCAGTGATTATTTGCATTACTACCCCAAGTCTGTAGCAGCTAGTTTGAAGCCAGAAGTAAAAGAACTGAACTATCAAGACACTTTGGTTGATCCTAAAGAAGAAGAAAAATATTTGCCAAATAAGACTGAAAAAGCTGAAGAGTTAAGTTCTGAATATGTAGAGCAAATGATAGACTTTACTGAGTCAATTGAGACAGAACAAGCAGATGCAACGATTGAAACTCCTGAAGAACATTCTGAAGAAATGAAGCATTGTGATAATCTGATAACAGAGTTATTAGATGAACTGAAAACTGAATCTGTCATTAGTCCCGAGTCTGATTGGGAAAGTATTGAGAAAGTATGTGACAACTATCTAGAATCTATTGATGTAGATGCAGCTAGTACTGAAATATCTCCTGGAGAGCATGAGTTGGCAGACTTTGATTTGATGATGTCTGATTTACTGGATAATTTAAATAAGGAAAAAGAACACCTCTTTACTTCAGATTCAACTTCATCTTAATCCATTCATTTTAAACAATATTACTGATGAGAATAGATTCATTAGTAGATGTCTATTCCGCTGCATTATATCAACTGGGTAATATTGGTAAATTAAATACTGAAAGAGAATTGATTGTTAAGATTATTCTTTTAAGAAGTAAAAAGAGTCTTCTAAACAGTTGAATTTTCAACGAAGATGCCACAAGAGTGTTCTTAAATCAAAAAGGAATCAGGGTATATGTCCTAATTTAGCAATATTTCTATAGACAATAGAAAGTACAGCGGACATGTAGATCAACATAATAAATACAATTAAACTGGCTAGCCATCCAACCCCTGGTATTGCGTGAATAAGAAATCCAATCACTATTAAAGTAATAAGTAAGATGCCAACTATTAGAACGAGCTGTTGGGTTTTAAAGTTGTTTGTGGCTTTCCATGATTGCAAAAAAGTGAGTGAGTTATCCGAGGCTATTGCTGGAAAGACGAGGGAAACTCTGCTGAAAAAGTAGAAAATAATGAACAGAGCCAAAGGTTTACCAAATACAGGTATGACAGATAGGAATAGTAATGGAGTAATTAAAAGAATAACGGCAATAGCGTTGCCAATAAATCTTATATTACGTTTTTTTATCTTAAATAGGCGACTTATCGAAACAGATTTTTCTCCGACAAGAATAATACGGTGAATAGTAATTGCTGCCGTCATACCTATTAAAAATGGTACCGCAAAAGAAATTGTTAGTGGAATCTTATCCGTATAGAAAAATTCAAATAGGCTAAACATTACTAAGAATATAAAAGGAGCAGCTAGCACTTTGATAATTTGAGCTTTATATTCGATAAGACTCCCAAATGCTTCTGTAAGAGTATCTAAAATCATAATTTTTTTTATTATCCACCGCTCGTATGTACTGTTTGAAAGTAGTTATATGCATACAAAGTATTTAGTTGCTTTGATTGTAACATATTGATTAATAAAATGAACCAGCAGATTAGATCAACGGTATTTAAACTCTAATAAAAAGTAATTATGAAAAAAAGGTGGGGGTGCCATTTAAAATTCAGTGGGTTCATAGCGAATTCTATATTACCTTGATTATTTATAAATTAAACTGCATATTAAGAAGTAATTCTTATCGGAGTAAAAATAATGGGAACAGTTTCTAATGTCTTTTCACTTTACAAACCTTCCACTTGGAAGGAAAAAGGATTGCTTTGGACGATAGGCATGTTTTTGGTAACGTTGCTTTTAATCATATTGTTATTGATGTTCTTATGGAGTCGCGAGCCGTCTCATTTTGATGTGAATACTCATGCTCAGGAAATGGCAACAGAAATGGAAGCTCAGGTCGTCACAGGTTTAACCACGACAGCAACACTTTCAAAACTGGTTAATACGCTACTCGATAAATCAGGTGGCTTTACCGAAAATGACCGTATGCCCCCGGGTGTGATGATGGATAATATGCCTAATTGGGAGTTTGGTGTTCTCGTTCAGGCTCGTGATATGGCGTTGGCATTGCGAAATGATTTGAGTCGTTCACAGTCTCAATCTGTTGAGGATAAAGATTTAATTAATACTGCAACAAAATTTCATACCGATTCTGATTTATGGATTCTACCTCCTGCGGAAAGCCAGTACAGAGACGGTTTAGACTCTCTTGATAAATACATGAAAAATCTTACCAATAAAGGTGAAACTAACGCGCAATTTTTTGCGCGTGCAGATAACCTAGTTGATTGGATCGCTTTAGTTAAAAAGCGACTAGGTTCTTTATCACAGCGCCTAAGTGCCAGTGTAGGAAAAGAGCAGATAAATACAGATTTGGCTGGTGATGCTGAAGCAAAACAAGCGACACCTAGCCCAAAATCTAACTTTATTAAAACGAGTTGGTTTGAAATTGATGATGTTTTTTATGAGGCACGCGGTCAAGCTTATGCACTGATTCACCTGATGAAAGCAATAGAAAAAGACTTTTCTGATGTGTTACAAAAGAAAAATGCTTTGATTAGTTTACGTCAAATCATTCGTGAACTGGAGGGTACCCAACAACCAGTCTGGAGTCCAATTATCTTAAATGGTAAGGGCTTTGGTTTTGTGACTAATCACTCACTAGTAATGGCTTCATATATATCACGAGCGAATGCTGCGTTGATTGACCTTGAAAGGTTGTTAATACAAGGATAAGAGTGATAACACAAAGATAAGAACGGGAGTTAGATAAAAAGAAGGGCTAGATAATTCTAGCCCTTCTTTATTATGGCGCATTTTAGACTAAGACTACTTTAAGAAAGTGTATTTATACTTGCCTCGAGTTAGCACAAGTTTATTTTCATTGAGAAAAGTAATAGTATATTTCATGATGATATCATCGCCATCATTAGGAGATAGATTTGTAATATAAAGCGTCTGATTTTTTGTATACCAACTTTCTGCTTCTACTGAAAAGGCATCTGCGAGAAGGCAGGCTGAGCCTGAAGATTGATAGTATCTACTTTTATGAAAAGTCTGTTGCCAATTAGTATCTTTACAGTCATCAGCTTGACGCTCATAGTTCCAACTACCACCAGTTAAAGTTTTCTCAATTTTCAAGTCCAATGTTGTTTTTAGTGGGTTTTTAACTACATTTTTTTGTTGTAAAAATTCAGAAAAATTACTACAGCCCGTAAATAGCATTGAAAAAACAAGTATTGATAAAATTCGCATGTTAGATTCTCTTATTACCCAATATTATAGATTCGTTATATCTTGTCACAGTTTGTATTGATTATCAAAATACTGATACTATTTTTTAATCTGTCATATCTTCTCTTTCAAAAGTCTCAAAATTATAGTAGGAAGGCACCCCCTCCTTTATTTGCAAATTACTACTGTCTTACATGCTTATAAGAGGCGCTCTGCAATGACCTGGTAAGTCTCTGCACTTGAAATAGTATCAATGAATAATTGGGTATCTGGAATGAAAAACCAACACAGGCCTATTCCTGCAATAATAATTCCACTACCAATACGTTCTTGATTATCAAGTATTTTTAGAGCTGACCCAAAAGATCTTTTTAAGCGATATCCCATAAAGTCAACACTATAAATTTCATCCAGAAGTAGATGTAATATAAATCCTAAAAACAAAAATAGCGCGATGAACCAACTTATAAATGCTTCTTTGGAAAATAAATTATGACTAACAATACTGGCGACTAGACTAATTAAAATGCCTGCACCTATTGAATGAATGACTCCTCGGTGAACGGTTAGCTTTTGAAATAATATCCAGAGCGGATAGCGAATAAATAAATAAATGCCTAAACCTGCTCCCCATAGTTCAACAATGGATAAATGATTTTTTGCGGTAAAAATCCATAAGAATCCACCGATAATCCCTAAGAATGTAAATAGAATTCGGCTAGGATAAGAATAGTGTAAGTCAATATCAGGCAGGATGCCGCCGATGACCCCTGTAGCGACAAGGAGCAATGCATCTTTGCTATCAACAAAACCAACTTGTAAGCAGAGTGTAGCAAGCATTCCAGAAGCTACCGCTGCTACGCCTAAATGTGTGTTAAAGTTTGCCATGATTATTTTTTAATAGTAATTACCTAATTTGGAGGAATACAATTTTTTATGAAAACTACATTTAAGTCTACAATTTATTTGCTCAGTATTTTATCATCATTAGTATGGTTATTTGCAGTAAATGCAGATGAAACTAAATCTGTGAAAATTTCTCGTGGTGTGATTAGTGTTGATGTTAAACACAATAATGAAACAACTAAAATCATGCGTAATCAGGACAGGGAAAATATTATTGTTCCTTTTTATCGCAAAACTACCCGTGGCACTATTCAAGCAATGCACCCCTTTAAACCACATGATGTGGAGACTTTAGGTGAGCTAGAAATAATAGATTATATAGAGAAAATGTCGAATGGAGATGACTCTATTATCATTATAGATTCACGTACTCCAGCTTGGGTAACGCGTAGCGGCATGATTCCTGGTGCTGTCAATATCCCGTTTACTGAATTTAAAAAAGCTGAAACCACGCTTGAAGTAATGGAAGACCAGTTTGATGTGTTAACGGGGGATGTTTTTGATTTTAGGAATGCTAAAACCTTGGTGATGTATTGTAATGGTAATTGGTGTGGACAGTCGCCAACGGCTATCAAAAAACTATTATCAATGGGTTATCCTGCGGCTAAGATCAAATACTATCGTGGTGGAATGCAAAGCTGGACTGCACTTGGGCTGACGGTAGTTGAGGATAAAAAGTAACTGAAATATGTCTGTATTTGTTTAGTAAAACAGTTATATGGCACCCCCCCCTTTTTTCGATAATTGAAGCTGTTGATCCTGTTTCTTTTGTAGTTTTCTTTCTTTTCTGCGCATTCCTGCAAGATAAATTGTGGGAATCGCAAATAAAGTCAATATTGAAGAAAAACCAACACCCCATACAATGGCTGTGGCAACCGGTCCCCAGATGAGTGAGTGACCACCTAGACCTGTAGCAAGTGAAAACAATCCCGCAATTGTGGTTAAGGTTGTTATTAAAATAGGGACGACACGACGCCGAGATGCATAAATAATGGCGTGGATGACACTCATGCCAGATTTAAGTCGATCATTCGCTGCTGAAATGAGCACGATAGCTGCATTTACCGCTATTCCTGTTAATGCCACAACACCATAAAGCGTATATAAACTCAGTGGGTTTTGTGTGACGAGTAAGCCTAAAATTACACCTGTAAAGGCTAACGGAACGGTTGTAAGAATTATAAAGGGTTGAAAGTAACTTCGAAATTGTGTGCCAAGAATCAAATACATAACGCCAACACCAAATAGCAATAATTGGATTAATGAGGTAATACTATCTTTAATATCATCTAATTGTCCTGTGAAATCTAAGTCGATGGTAGGGAATTGGCTTTTATACTTATCCCAAACGCTTAACATCATTTTATTGGCAGTTAGTGTATCTAGTTGGCAAATAGAATAGTCTCGTTCTTCGCCCAGTAGAGCAGGGCGAAGTCGGCATGCCATAAAGTCTTCTTTATTTTTGAGTTGTTCAATATTTGCTTCGAGCGTGATCGCTCTTCGAAAGTTATAATGGCGAATATTGCCAAGTGATACTTTGCGCTCTTGTGTCACTAATTGATTAAGTGGAATGCTGGATGTTACGCCATTGTGATTAATGGGTATTCTGAAATTGAGAAAATCACCAATATCTTGATTAATACCTTGTTCTGCTTTTACTCGGATTTGTAGTTTTTCACCTTGGTCTTGCATCTCTGCAACCACTTCACCATCAACCAACAAACGTATGGTTCTGGTGATATCAATAGGGTTTATTCCAGCACGTCTGATGGCATCATGATTCATCTTTAAGGTCAGCTCCATTCGACCTGGACTGGCATCATCTGAAACGTCCTTAATTCCTTTTATTTCATTTAAGATACTCATTAATACATCGCGTGCTTTTTCAATGGTTTGATAATTATCACCACGAATTTTAACACTGATGGGTTTGCTGGTCGGTGGTCCTCCCGCGAGTGTTAAGAAGGAAATATTACTCGCACCGACAACACTGGTAACATCTTCACGCATACTTTCAATTATGTCTTCTACTTTACGTGAGCCTGTCTCCAGAGGTAGTAAGCTGACAACAATTTGCCCGTATTGATCACCAAATAATTGTTCTGTTTCAGTAAACATAACACCTGCATAGGATGCTACAGAGCGAGCATCTTTTGCTTGTGCTGAATCAAGCAGATGCTTCTTGAGCTTCTGTTCTACTTTTAAAGTCGTTTGCATGGTTTTATCAAGTGGTGTTGAGGGCGGCATAGCTACATTGACATAAAAAATTCTTAAATTATCAGATGCGAAAAAATCTACCTTTACCATGCCAGCGGCTAATGCGCCGATAGCGGTAATAAAGGTAATAAAAATAGTGAGCAGGGTGAGTTTAGGCCAGCGCAAAGCTTTGATTAAAAGTTTTGAATATTTCAATTGTATCCAATGGATAAAGGCAACTCGCCAGCGCTGTATGCGTGATTTTTTAGTAAAATCCAGATTAGCTCCATGTACATGTGATGGAAGCATCCAAAAGGCTTCGATTAGGCTGATTGCCAGTGCAAGTGAGACTACAATTGGCACCACTTTCATAAACTTCCCAAGAATTCCAGGTACAAAAATTAGTGATGAAAAAACGGCTATTGTGGTGAATACTGCAGTTGTAACGGGTAAGGCAACTTCTGACATGGCTTCAGGTACTGCCTGCAAAGACTTCATCCCTCTTTGCATGCGATAATAAATAGCTTCAACCACGACTACTGCATCATCGACCAACATTCCTAGTACGATGATAATGCCTAATAACACCATGATATTTAGCGTTTCACCTGTGGCTGCTAACACCCAAAAAGTAGCTGATAAAATAAACGGGATGCCAATTGTGGTTAATAAAGAAATATGAGTTCCTAAAAATACCCAAACAACAACCAAAACCAGTAGAAGCCCAATCACAGCATTATTCTGCATTATCGAAATGGCTTGAGTTGTTGGCAGAGTTTGGTCATCCAACATGGTGACACCAATACCCATTTCCGTAGTAATTTTATTTTGCTTGTCGACCCATCTATTAAGCCTTTCTACTAGCTCGATGACATTGGTACTATCTTGTTTTAATACGGATAATAAAATAGCAGGTTTGCCATCAATTCTAACTTCTTGAGAGGATTTTTTACGAGCTCTTTGTACGGTCGCTACTCTGGATAGAGGAATTTCTCCTGATAACCCGGGAATAGGGAGTTGCGCTACAGTTGTTGGATCACTGTCTTTTCCGACAATTCGAACAAGCCAGCTTTGATCACCAATGTTTGCAGTGCCTGCCGCAATATCTTGAAACCAGACATTAATGGAGTCAGCTAATTGCCCAGGTGTGAGACGTAGCGATTCTAGTGCTTCAGGTATAAAGCTTATACGCAGTTCAGGATCATCCAGTGCTACGGAGTCTACACGGTCAACTCCTGATATTTGTTCTATTGCATCGACTGCAATTTTTGCTTGGCGCCGCAGACGTTCATCATCTGCCTCAGAGGTTAGCGCTATCATGGCAGCAGGAAAAGCATTGCCAGTGGTAATTTCTAATATATTTGAATCTAGAGCTTCTTCAGGCAGTTCTGATTCTGCATTTTGTAATTCACGTCGTAGGTCGATGAGGCGTTTATCATAATCACGCTCATTTATGTCTTCAAAACGAACGAGGATAGTAGAGGTATTTTCACGGCTGTTGCTGGAGACAAACAGCATATCAGGAATGCCTTTAATGGTATTTTCAAGTGGGTCCGTAATTCGTTTTTCAACATCGGATGCAGATGCACCTGGGAAGGCTGTAGCAATGATTATCCAATTAAAATTGATTGTTGGGTCTTTTTGCCGAGGTAAATTTTGATATGAAAAAAAACCTGCAATTAAAACCAAAATAAACGTTAGGTTAGCCAGTACATTATTTTGTATTAACTTTGAGTACATGACGTTTACTCTTGACTACCTTTCACCGTGTTCTTTGCTGCTTTTATGTTGATTTTTATCTGTTGACCATCTTTTACTCGATATTGGTTTTCACTAATAACTAAAGTTGAAATAGGTAAATCTATTTCAGCAGATTGTCCTTCTTTTGCAGAATTTAAAACGAAGAAAGAGGCATGACCTACACCTTCAATAATGTCTTTAGCAAGCATGACACCTAATTGACCATTACGTCTTAGAATGTAATCAGGAGGTAACATGAGTTGGTTGCTAGTCCATTCGACTCGTCCTGAAAGCCCTGTAGCTAGTCGAGTGCCTTTAGGTATGCTTAATCGAATTTCTTGTGTACGAGTAAGCTCATCTACTTCTTGAAGAATACTGCGCACTTTTATTTGATACCGTTGATTATTCGTAACAAATTCCAGTTTTGAAATAGCTGTTATTTTTTGTATGTCAACTGGCGAGAGATTGGATTTGATTTCAACTTTATTGTTTTGCATTAATTGAAACAAAGGTGTTGTTGCTATAACAAGCTGACCTTTTTGTACAAAACGTTTGGTAATTTGTCCTGAGAATGGCGCTCTAATTTTGCACCTGTCTATGGCTAGTTGTGCTGTTTCAATGATTATTTTCTTCAATTCTATATCTGCTATCGCAGTCTGTTGTGCGGCTTCAGCTTTATCAAATATTTCCCGAGGAATAGTGCCGTTTTTAATTAGACGGCGGTTTCGTATTAGTTGTTTTTTAGCAAGATTCAACTGTGTTTTGGCCACTTGTAATGAGGCTATGGCTTGTCTTTTGGAAAGGGTGTAGTTTCGACAGTCAAGTGTTAATAGTTTCTGCCCTTTTTTTACGCTATCCCCAATTTCAACATAAGTTTTTAAGGCTCGTCCTGTAATCTCAGCACTAATTGTAGGGTGGTTAAGGCTAACAACAGTGGCAGGATCGCTATGCTTAGCGCTAGTTGTGATTGATAAAAGTGGGCTGGTTTTTACAAGAACTAATTCTTTTTCTTTAGCAAAACTCACAGCTCCCGTGAAGGCAAGAGAAGTTAAAACTAAGATGAAACTGGCTAAAATTTTCATAAGTGAATTTTTATACATACCAACTGGTATGTCAATATCAATTAATACTCGGATCCACAATTAAATAGTGAACCAAAGGTTTGTGTTAAATTCATTTTCTAGGTGTGGATTGAGTTAGCTGAAATAACTTGTCATCGCTTGTAGAATTTCATCTCTCCAAAAAAATCCAATAAAGCCCGCTAAAGCAAGCCATGGACCAAAAGGTATAGGCTGGCTTTCTTTTTTATTTTGAATAACAATTAAGGCAATACCGACAATTGCACCAACGAATGAAGCAGCAAAAATAGTAAAAGGTAATATTTGCCAACCACCCCAAGCACCAATGGCAGCAAGAATTTTAAAGTCACCATAGCCCATTCCTTCCTTTCCAGTAACTAAACGAAAGACATGAAATAAGCTCCATAACGATAGATAACCAACCATTGCACCAAGAACACTACTTTGCAGATTGACAAAGGTGTGATGATAATTAACGGCAATTCCCAGCCACATTAAAGGTATGGTTAGATTATCAGGTAATAACATGGTCTTAGCATCAATGAGAGATAATGTGATCAAAGTCCAAGTGAAGAAGAGGGCTGCGAGTGTTTGCCATGTAGCACCAAATTTCCAAGCAACAAAAATTGATACTGCTGCTGTAGAAATCTCTATGAGAGGGTATTGGATCGAAATACCTGTTTTACAAGAAGAGCACTTTCCTCTTAAAAATAGATAACTAAAAACAGGAATATTTTCTAGAGCTGTGATCATATGACCACAGTGAGGGCACTGTGACCTTGGTACAAATAGATTAAACTTTTTCCCTTGATCTTGATTCTTCTCTTCATTTTCCCCGCCAAAAAGATCCTCACATTCCTCACGCCACCCTTGCTGAAGCATGATGGGAATTCGATAAATGGCAGCGTTTAAGAAACTACCGACGAGTAGTGAAAAAAGCCCAACTACCGTTAAAAAGAATGTTGTATTTTCCTTAAGTAATGAAATTAATTCCATTTAGTTTCCCTTTTGTCTAAAGCTGAATGCCACATTTTTATATAGTGTGGCATTCAGTGAATCTGATGTTTATCCTACTGCGGCTCCAAGTTTGAAGATTGGAAGGTACATGGCGACAACAAGACCACCAACTAAAACACCTAAAACAGCCATGATCATAGGCTCCATCTGTTTAGATAGCGTATCTACAAGGTCATCGACTTGCTCTTCAAAATAATCTGCCACTTTATCAAGCATTTCTTCTAGTCGTCCAGATTCTTCACCAATTTTAGCCATTTGTACAACCATACTTGGAAACTCTTGAGTCGTCGCCATCGCAACATGAAGCTGCACACCTTTTGATGTGTCTTCTTTTATTTGATAAGTTGCTTCCTCGTAAACAATATTGCCTGTTGATCCAGCAACGGCATCCATTGCTTCCACCATGGGTACACCAGCAGCAAACATCGTTGATAGGGTACGCGCAAATCTAGCTACTGCTGATTTATTCACTATCACCCCCATTAATGGGATTTTAAGGGTCATTCTATCTACAAAGCGATGGAATTTCTTGGATCGTCTTCTTGCTTGCGTAAAGCCAACAATAGAACCAATAATAATTATTAAAGGTAACCACCATGTGGCTTGTAACCATTCTGATAAGCCAATTACCCATAATGTAAATGCAGGTAAGTCAGCGCCAAAACCTTCGAATATATCTTTAAATGTTGGAATAACCCAAACAAGCATGATAACGGAAACAACTGCTGCAGCAATAACAACGATTAATGGATACATCATGGCTTTTTTAACTTTTGCTTTCATCCGTTCTGTTTTTTCTTTATAGGTTGCAACCTTGTCAATCATGTCTTCAAGTGTGCCAGCCTGCTCACCTGCTCGAATCAAGTTTACAAAAAGATCATCGAAGTAAAGTGGATGATGAGAGAGCGCACCTGCTAAATCTTCTCCACTCTCAATGTCTTTGGTGATTTTAATAATGAGCTCTCTCATTGCAGGTTTTTCATGTCCGGTACTAATTAGCTCTAATGATTGCACCATAGGTACACCCGCACGCATCATAGTCGTTAACTGACGAGCAAAGTGAGAGATATCAATAGGCTTGATTTTTCCTCCTGACATCCTTTTACTTTTCTTTTTAACGAGTTTTGGGCTTATACCTTGCCTTCTAAGATCTGCTCTTAGGAAGTTTTCGTTAATTGCTTGAGTTTCTCCACGAATTTTAACACCCGCTTTGTTTAGTCCTTCCCATACGAAAGTAGGTTGGTCAAGTTTGCTTATTTTTTTATTTGCGACAGCAGTAGCCATAATTATATCCTGAGTTTAATCTTTTGTTACACGTTCTAACTCTTCCAAAGAAGTTACACCTTCTTTTACTTTTTGAAGAGCAGATTGTCTAAGATCATTTATTTTTTCTATTTTTGCTTGTTTTTCTATTTCTAAAGAATTAGCACCATTCATTATCATTGTTTCCATTTCAGTAGAAATAGGCATGACTTGATAGATGCCAACACGACCTTTGTAGCCGTTGGAACAATCTCCACAACCATTAGGTTCATATATTTTTAACGAGTTTATTTCATTTTCATCGAACCCAAGCTGAACAAGTGCTTTTGTAGGTATGTCTTCTTTAAGTGTTTTACATTCTTTACACAGACGTCTTGCTAGACGTTGAGCCACAATTAAATGTACTGAAGATGCAATATTGAATGCAGGAACTCCCATGTTGATGAGACGAGTTAGTGTTTCTGGAGCACTATTGGTGTGTAAAGTAGATAGCACTAAGTGACCTGTTTGTGCCGCTTTAATTGATATTTCAGCTGTCTCAATGTCTCGAATCTCACCAACCATGATGATGTCTGGATCTTGTCTTAAAAATGCTCTCAGAGCAGATGCAAAGGTGAGGCCTACTTTATTATTCACATTTACTTGGTTGATACCAGGTACCTGTATTTCAGCCGGGTCTTCTGCAGTCGATATATTTCTTTCAGATGTATTTAATATATTTAGACCTGCATATAGGGTAACGGTTTTACCACTACCAGTTGGACCGGTAACGAGTATCATCCCGTCAGGTTTTGAAAGTGCATTCAGTAAATCTTTTTTCTGTCTTTTGTCAAATCCTAGATTATCAACTCCCAGTGAGGCCGTATCAGAATCAAGAATACGCATAACGATTTTTTCGCCATACAGGGTAGGAAGTGTGTTAACACGAAAGTCGATATGTTTATCTTCTCCAACTCTAAAGTGGATTCGACCATCTTGAGGGATACGTCTTTCTGAAGTATTTAGACGTGCCATTACTTTTATTCGTGATGTCATTTTTCGTGCAAGGTTTTTAGGTGGCATACTCACAACTTGTAAAATACCATCTAAGCGGAATCTAACCCTTAAGATTTTTTCGTAAGGTTCTATGTGAATATCAGAAACCTTCTTTTTAATTGCGTGAGTTAATAACTCATTAAGGAAGTCAGTAACATCTGCACTTGAATCATCCTCTTCTTCTTCCTTGTCGAACTCCTCAGTATCAACAACTAGATCTTGTGCTTGAGTATCTGATGATATAGACATTCCAGAGCTGGAGTCATTACTATAGTCTGGGTTGATTAAGCTTTGTAATTTAGAGAATTCAACAATCACAGGTTCTGGCATTAATTCTGTTGCAAACCTTACATCACTTAGATGAGAGAGAAAGGCAGGATCTGCGACTGCCACTGTAATTGCTTTTCCCATTTTTAATAATGGGAATAGCTGTGATTTACGTAACATATCTGAAGGTAAAAGTGATTGAACATCTATTGGTATTTCGATCGCGTCGATGTCAACGACACTTAAGCCAAACTCTTTACTGTTGTATATAGCTAAATCATACTCATTAACTAGCTTTCTCTGAGCCAAATGGGTGGTGATCGTTACTTCTCTTTCTTGAGCATCAATCACAGCCTTTTCTGCTACATCTTGTGTGAGCTTGCCATCAGCAACTAATTTCTTTAGAAGGCTAGGGATATTTTTTTTCTTTACCTTGGACATATTAAAGTCTGACTCTGTTATTTTTATTATTAAAACTTACAGTAATATTAAAGGTATCTTACGTTGTCGTGTCATTTTTGAAAAGTGTATATAGATAATCGGTAGTCTTGGAAAAAGAGTAGCTCGTTTTATTCAGATATAATGAATGATGATAAATTAATCTACTTTGATATCAGAGCCCAACCAAGCGGCTCCTCGTACACCACTCGAATCACCATGAACAGGAGGTCGTAGCTTAGTATTAATGTGATCGGAGAATATATATTTATGCCAGACTTTGGGTATGTTTTCATAGAGACGCAAAATGTTAGACATACCTCCACCAAGAATAATAACGTCGGGATCTAATATATTAATAATATGACTTAATCCTCGTGCCATGCGATCTTCATATTCTATAAGCGATTGTTCACAAGTTGTACAACCTTTTTCAGCCTGTAATACTATCTGAGTAGGATCTAACAATTGTTTTGATGTGAGGTGGTGATTTTTAGAAAATCCAGACCCAGATAGCCATGTTTCGATACAACCTTTTTTTCCACAATAACAATCCATCCCTGGAAGTTCACTAGTTTTTGGCCAGGGCAGTGGGTTGTGCCCCCATTCACCTGCAATAGCATTAGCACCTGTTAACACTTTCCGATCAATTACGATACCTGCACCTGTTCCAGTCCCAACAATGACACCAAAAATAATTGATGAACCTTTACCTGCACCATCTACAGATTCTGACAAAGCAAAGCAGTTAGCATCATTGGCGATGGCTATTTCCCTGCTTAGTTGATTCTCTAGGTCTTGTTTGAAGGGTTTCTGATTAAGGCTGCTTGTATTTGAATTTCTAAGTAGACCCGTATTAGGCGAGATTGCACCAGGAGTACAAATACCAACTGACCCTTTATCATTAAAGGTTGTTTCTGTAACAAAAACCAGTTCTGAAATTGTATTTAAAATAGCTTGGTAGCTATCTTTCGGTGTTGCTACTCGTTTCCTATAAAGTTCTTCTCCTGAATCATTTAAGGCAATTATTTCTATTTTAGTGCCACCTAAATCTATGCCTATTTTCATAGCAATGAAAGGAAATAATGTATATGGCACCCCCCCCTTTTTTTAACAATTGCCATTGGTTTACTACCTAATACTCTTTTTTAGTTGATCGGCTCGTTGCTTTATTGAGTGGTAACGTTTTTTTTCATTTTCAGATAAGTACTTCTTGTTGTCTTTCAGCGTTAATAAATATGCATTAGCTGTGCCAAGGTTTTCATTTATAGCTGTTATTCGATCTCTATGAGGAGGGCTGTCTAAAATGTGCTCAGCTTCTACAATAAAACTCTCAGCAGTGTCTAAACGTTTGCTTTGTAATGACGTTGAACTACAGCCAGACAAAAAGAAAAATATTGTGATTAACAAAGTCATTGAAGTGAAATATTTATTCATGTTTTCCTTAATTTTAGAGGGTATGTTGATTATATTATTTTAAATTTATGAGTGTACTTAATAATAGTCAGAAATCAAAAGCTAGTTGAATTTATATTTAATGAGACCATTAATATAGTTAAACTAGTCGAATAGAAGAGATCGATTCCTTAGGAGGGTTTTAGAATGCCAGATATCCAACAAATAGTATGCTCAAATTGCCAAGGCCTAAACCGTGTTCCAAGCCAAAGGCTAGGAGATGCTCCACATTGTGGAAAATGTAAAAGTCATTTACTTACAGGAAAGCCTGTTATTTTAGATGATACTAACTTTAGTAAAGTTAGCTCTAAGAACTCTTTGCCAGTAATCGTTGATTTTTGGGCTGAATGGTGCGGTCCTTGTAAAATGATGGCCCCCGCATTTTCTGACGCAGCTCATGAGTTAAAAACTACGGCAATACTGGCCAAATTAAATACTGAAACAGCACAGAATACCGCAGCACGCTTTTCTATTCGTAGTATTCCCACGATGGTAGCATTTAAAGACGGTAAAGAAATTGGCAGGCAATCTGGTGCTATGAGTAAAGAGCAGATTATTCAGTGGATTCGATCGATTAGTTAATGCTACAGTTTTGATAAATTAAAAGAGGTGCTTTTTTTGTATAAATAAGCATCAATTTAATAGAAATAAGTTTATATGAAAAAATATTTGATTCACAATGATGTTATTAGACTGAGTTCTATCAGAACCTCATACTGTTTTTGTTGTCAGATAGTTATTATCACCCTGTAAAAATCAGATAACAATAAAGTGGTAAGATATTGGGGTTTGATTATCAATGGAACAACATAAAGGATTTACAACTTATGAATATTATAGTTAGCTATTCAATATTATTTACAGCAACAGTACTGCTTTTAGGTTGTAATGGTGTTACCAACGAAGGCAATCTAGAAAGCTCAAATGTTTCCCCTACAACTTTCTCTGATCATGTTGACTCTACCAATCTTGTAGCAGTAAATGATGGAAATGATCTACCAAACCAAGATGATTTAACTGGTTTATTCAATGACGACACTTCAACTGAGATTTTACAAGTTTTAGAAGCAGATATTAGTGCGGTTAGTACGACTAAGGGTAACAAAATAATCCTAGATAAGCTTGCCGCATTTCCAACAGCGTATGGAGTGGGAGCTATTGCATCGGGTGGTCGTGGTGGGGACGTTGTTTATGTTACAAATAGAAATTCACATGGAGTGGGGTCATTTAGGCATGCGCTAACGAATGCTAATCCGAAAAGGGCGACCACAATTTTATTTGCTATTGGGGGGCAGTTTGATATTGGAAGTCATCCAACTGACCCTGAAGAGGCGAGTATTTACCTTGTAGGTCAGAATAATATAACGATAGCGGGTCAGACGGCTAATGATATTGGTGGAGTTAATATTATGTCGAGTAATCCTAAAGATGGACGTATTTACCTTAGTCGAAGTGAAAACTTAATCTTTAGGTATACTTCTATTCAAGGACAAGGCGAAAAGTTTCAGTATGGAGGTAAAGGTAAGTTATCACCTATGACATTATCTGGCTCTAATACTATTATTCTGGACCATTATACTGGTGGATATGCAAGTTATGGAGTGTCTGCGGGTGGTTATAACACAATAACTAAAAAAGCATCAGGGGTGACAATTCAAAATAGCTTATTCCATGAAAATGTGGGAAATCATAATGTATCCTTAATTGCAGGTATGCTGGTGAGTAAGTTTGATTATGACAAAGCATTTCCTGATGATGCCGCCAAATTAAAAGCGTGGAAGACACTCAAAGCAGACATGGACCTACATCATAATGCGTATATCTTAAATGATCACAGGCAACCAGGTAATCTAGAAGGTGGTGAAGCCGCTAGTATAAAAGCAATCAGCAACTATATTTATGGATGGGGTGAGAGAACCACTGCGGGAGCAGGGAGTCTTAAAGTTGATTTAATAAATAATTTATTTGAGCAAAATAGAGCGGGTTCAATTGTGGTAAGTAAGATTTTTAAGCATCATTTTGAAGATGATGACAAAATACTCGCCGTTAATAATCCTCCTGAAATTAATCCATCTTATTTTATTGTCGGTAATCAGATACTAGAAAATAATGGAAATGAATTTTTAGCGCCAGATAGTGAGCAATGGCATACGATTAGTGATGCAAACACTCATCGTCCTATCAGTAAAAACTTTCAGCGTTCAACGCCCCAAAAAGAAAGAATACATCCTATTCCTGTGACAGCAACAGTCGATGTTAAACAACAGGTATTAAAAAATGCAGGTGCAGGAACCCGATATCACGCTGATGGTACAACAACCAATGTCAATGCAATTGATAGTAAGTATATTTCAATAGCAGAAAAGAAGGCAGGGCCAGATGAATTGACAAACAATGTTTTCCCTTATGATCATCCCGACGGAAAAATAGGTGATCCAAGTACATTTACTTGGCCAGTTTATGTATCCAAAAAGCGTGATTTAGCGAGCTATGATAATGATAGAGATGGCTTGCCCGATGCGTGGGAGGCGTTGCATAAAGTTTCAGAGGCTAATGCAGTTAAAACTAACTGGCAGATACAGGGATATGAAATCATTAATAATGCTGGTTATACAAACCTTGAGATTTTTCTGGCAGAATTAGCTGGTGATTTTCATATGCTTATTAATAATCAATAACAACTTGAGATTCCAGTATAACTCATTATTTAGGTCTCCATATAACGGATTCCAATCCCCAGCTTTGTAGTATATCAGCAGAAGGCATATTTGAATCTGTATTGCCACTACCCGTAAAAACATAGAGTATATTGGGTGTTTTAGGGGCATAGCACAGTACTTTTCCTGCCATATCATCGGCACCTGCTTGGCACTCTTCCGTTTGTCCATATGCATAGACATTGCTGTAAAGTGAGCCTAAATGATGACCTAAGCTATTCGTTACAATATTATCTTCTATCATGACAGAGTAAATATTCTGTCTAGATGTATCAGGAACTACGGTCATTATTGTTTTGACACCTTCGGATACTCTGATAACAGGAAAAGAGTTGCCATCTTGGTAATTAACTTCCTCTACTACGTTGTAATCACTAAATGCGAGTGTTAGCTGATGCATATTAAAAGAAGTGGTTGCATTAATCGGACCAATTCCATCTGCTGAAAGCACGATAGATTTCTCAATTTTATCGTTGCTTTTATTATCTATAGATCCTTTTTTATCACAAGCACCAAGCGTAAGAGAAATAAGAATAAATGTGATTGGTAGTAAAAAACGGCTATTTTCTTGCCAAATTGACTTCATTTCCATAATGAATTTCTATCCTAGTATTCGATGATAAATATCAAGGCATTCTCTCATAAAGAGCGCTTTAGGACAAATTAACAAATCATCATTATAACCTGCATTGATTATGTTGAAGTCTCTAGTAATTGAACTTATTAGCAACGTTATGTTCTATTTTAATCAGATTTAAGGGATATCTGATTAAGTCCAATTATTTTAGCTTGCTAAAACTGTTGATATTTCCCTCAATGGTTGCCACGAAGGAGCGCTCATTCCAGCTCACTTCGTGAAAATAGTGACATTTTTTTTTGCGCTAAATTCTAATCGACTTGATCAGAGTTCCCTAACAGTAATAAATAATATTAGAAAAAACTTTATTAGTAAAAGCTAATTTGCTAATATTCGGCGAATTGGGGCAGGATAGCCAAATGGCTATTGTTTAATTAGCTTAATAAGGAATCTTAAAATGTTCAGAAAAAATGCAAAACAGCTTATTGTTGTATTACTAACGATTGGATTTGTTAGCTCCATAAGTGCAAGCCCTCTAAAAACTTCTCTAGATGCTTCACAAAAGAAGGAAATAGAAGTTGCCTACCGATTGTTGCTTAAGGGTAAGGTAAACAAAACAACTAAAGTAGATACAAAAAACCATATTTCAAAGGTATCATCTGAAACTTATAATAAGCGTTTACATGTAACTGCTACAGCTTATACATCACATGTTGGTCAAACTGATAGCACACCAAATATAGCGGCATGGGGTGATCGTTTACGTCCTGGTATGAAAGTTATCGCTGTTTCAAGGGATCTGCTACATCAATATGGTTTGAAGCATAAACAAAAGGTTCGCATCAAAGGTTTGAAAGGTGAATATTTGGTGTTGGATAAGATGAATAAACGCTGGCGCAAGAAGATTGATATCTATATGGGTATGAACAAGAGTAAGGCTTTTCGTTGGGGACGCCGTAAGGTTGAAATTCTCTGGAATGAAGTATAGACTAATTGTTTTAAAATATTGAATCCCCTTTGGTCTGCATCTTTGATGCAGGCTTTTTTTTGTCTACGACTAAGGGGGTTCCTTGATCAAGTCCAATTATTTTTAGCTAGTTAATTACTGCAGGTTTTCACGGAAGACCGCAGGAATTAAAACAAACTATTAACTATAATCAGTAGAATATTTAAGCCTAAAATTGCTACTAGTGGAGATAAATCCATCATCCCAATCAGTGGAACAACCTTACGAATGGGTCTAAGAATAGGGGCGGTTAGGCTATTGACTAAAGGTATAACTGGGTTGCCTTGTGTGTTTCCTATCCAGCTAGTGAGGGCTTGAATAAGAAGAGCAATAATATAAACCCAAATGATCGTTGTTAGTAATTCTCTAACAGCTATCAGTAATGAATTAGGGAAGTGGATTGAACCAGTCGTTACGAGTAACAATAAACTGGTTTTTATTAAAGTCAAAACAAATGCTACAAGCACGGCTGATGTATCGATAGACCCAATAGCAGGAATAATTCGACGTAAAGGAACTAAAACAGGATTGGTCACTTTAACCAAAAACTGTGATAATGGGTTGTTAAAATTAGCACGAGCAAATCCTAAAAGTAGGCGTATGATAAAAGTAGCAATATAAAGTGTGAATATTGTATCAATTAAAAAGACAGCAATTTGTGAGCCTAGTGGTAATCCTGACATTGTTATTATTCTCCGTTTAAAACTATCTTAGCTCTTTAGAGCGGTTTGCAGCAGCTTTTAATGCAGTTTCAAAAAGTTCTGGTAAGCCACCTTCTGTGAGTTGTTTTAATGCCGCTTCCGTTGTCCCTCCTTTGGAAGTTACACGTTGTCGAAGCGTAGAAGCATCATCGTTACTTTCCAGTGCTAGTTTAGCTGCACCAAAGGCAGTTTGTAAGACCAGTAAGCGGGAATCATCAGCATTTAGTCCGAGCTTTTGGGCTGCATCCTGCATTGCTTCCATAACAAGGAAAAAATAAGCAGGTCCACTGCCTGAAACAGCGGTAACGGCATCAAGCAAATCTTCATTGGCTAACCATAATGTACTTCCAACAGAACGTAAAATACTTTCGGCTAGGTCCACTTGTTGTTTTGATACATGTGCATTGGCGTATAGGCCTGTCATACCCGATTGAACGAGTGCTGGAGTATTTGGCATGCAACGGACAATAGCTAAAGGTCCATTGCCAAGCCATAGATTTAAATTTTCTATACTCACGCCTGCTGCAACTGAGATAACTAAAGGAGGGCTTTGTTGAATACTTTTTTGTAGGGGCTCGCAAACAACTTGCATTAATTGGGGTTTTACGGCGAGTACGATGATGTCTGAGCCATCAATGGCTAAAGCATTGTTGGTGAATTCTTGTACGTCTGGATAAGCACTTTTGATAGCCTGAAGTTGTGATGAATCAGGGTCAGAAACTCTAATTTGATGAGGGGTTTTGTCTTGAATAAGACCAGCAATCAAGCTGCAAGACATATTCCCTGCACCAATAAATGTGATTGTTTGTTGCATATTTGAATTAACACTTGTGAAAATAGAAGAGTGGAGTTTAACTTAATAGAGTGGCTATGGCACCCCCCCCTTTTTTATACTTTTGTCGTAATATTCTTACATAAGGAGTTATTCTCGATCACCAAAAATGGCTGTTCCAATTCGTACTATAGTTGCTCCTTCAGCAATGGCAGCTTCCATATCACCACTCATTCCCATGGAAAGCGTATCTATATTGAATCCTTGTTTATTGAGTTGTTCTTGTAAGTTTTTGACTTTAGCAAAAATAACACGTTGTTTTTCAAAGTCTTTTTCAGGTGAGGGGATAACCATTAAACCACGCAAAGTAATGCCTGAGAGTTCACTTACTTCATAGGCTAATGTTGGTAAGTCTTGAATTGAGACGCCAGACTTACTGTCTTCACCACTAATATTTACTTGAATACATACTGATATGGGAGGTAATTCTTTAGGTCTTTGATCACTTAGTCTTTTGGCAATTTTAAAGCGATTTATAGCATGAACCCAACTGACAGTTTCAGCAATTTTTTTTGTTTTATTAGATTGTAGTGGTCCTATAAAGTGCCACTCAATATCAAGATCACTTAACTCCTTCTGTTTTTCCTGTAGTTCTTGGAGATAATTTTCACCAAATGCTATTTGACCTACCTCATAGGCTTGTCGTATTTTATCAGCTCCATGTTTTTTACTAACAGCAAGTAAATTAACAGTATTTTCTGATCGTTGATACTTGCTAGATAAGTGCTTTATGTTTGCACCGATTGTCTGGAGTTTGTCTCTAATAAAGGCCATGTATGTTACATTTAGTTAATAAGGGTCATTACTGATTACCAATTTCTTTTAGAAATAGTTTTTAGTAAGAAGTATCTGACATTCAAAATAATAATTAAAAATAAGCAGTCATTTATGGATATTACACAATTACTAGCATTCTCAGTAAAAAATAAAGCATCTGATTTACATCTTTCTGCAGGACAGCCTCCCATTATACGCGTAGATGGCGATATGCGTCGCGTTAATATGCCAGAGCTAGAGCATAAAGAAGTTCATAGCATGGTGTATGACATCATGAATGACAAACAACGGAAGGCTTATGAGGAAAAATGGGAAACTGACTTTTCTTTTGAAATTCCTGGTGTTGCTCGTTTTCGTGTAAATGCATTTAATCAAAACCGTGGTGCCGCTGCTGTATTTCGTACTATCCCAAGTAAGGTACTTTCTTTAGAGGATCTTGATGCGCCAGCTATCTTTAAAAAGATTTCTGATAAGCCTCGTGGGCTTGTACTAGTAACAGGACCTACTGGTTCAGGTAAGTCTACAACACTTGCAGCAATGATTGATTATAAAAATGAAACTGACCATGGCCATATTTTGACGATTGAAGATCCGATAGAATTTGTTCACGAGAGTAAAAAGAGTCTTGTGAATCAGCGTGAAGTACATCGTGATACGCAAGGATTTGATGCTGCTTTAAGATCCGCACTTCGTGAAGACCCAGATACTATTCTGGTAGGTGAGATGCGAGACCTTGAAACAATCCGTTTGGCATTAACTGCCGCAGAAACAGGGCATCTTGTTTTTGGTACATTGCATACAACCAGTGCACCAAAGACTATCGATCGTATTGTTGATGTATTTCCTGCAGCTGAAAAAGATATGGTGCGTTCAATGATTTCATCATCACTCCAAGCTGTTATCTCCCAGACACTTTTAAAACGTGTACAAGGTGGTCGAGTTGCCGCACATGAAATAATGATCGGTACCAATGCTATACGTAGCATGATTAAAGAAAATAAATTGGCGCAGATGCGTTCAACATTACAAACAGGTGCTGCAGATGGTATGCAAACCCTAGATCAAAGTTTACTAAAGCTTATGACGTTAGGTCATATTTCTCGAGATGTTGCGATGAAGAAAGCAGATAATCCTAAGGGGATTATGGAAAGAGCTTAAAAAAACAACATTAATACTACTATCAAACTTTAAAGAAGAATAAGAAATGGATAAAGGAAGTGCAGTAAGTTATGTTCACAAGTTGCTAGAGTCAACGTTGGAGAATAACGCATCAGATCTTTTCATCACATCGTTAGCAGCGCCATCGGTTAAAGCTGATGGTGAAATGAAGCCATTATCTGATCAAAAATTGAGTGTTGAGCAGGCTGGTTTTTTAGTTCGCGCTATTATGAACGATCGTCAAATGAAAGAATTTGAAGAGCATCTGGAGTGTAACTTTGCAATAAGTTTGCCAGGTAAGGCTCGCTTTCGTGTGAATACATTTACACAACGTGGTTCACCTGGAATGGTTTTGCGGCATATTCCAGATTATATTCCTAGTTTTAAGGAGTTGGTGTTACCACCAGTTTTAAAAGATATAGCAATGAGTAAGCGTGGTCTTGTCATTGTTGTTGGTGCTACAGGCTCTGGAAAGTCGACAAGTTTAGCTTCAATGATCGATTTTAGAAATAAAAATACAATGGGGCATATTGTTACTATAGAAGACCCAATTGAATTCACTCATGAGCATCATCAATGTTTAGTCACACAGCGTGAGATTGGCGTTGATACAAGAAGCTATGAAATTGCAATGAAAAACACCTTACGTCAAGCACCTGATGTAATCTTACTCGGTGAGGTACGTGATAGAGAAACCATGGAGTATGCTATTGCTTATGCTGAAACAGGGCACTTGTGTCTAACAACTTTACATGCAAATAGTACCAACCAAGCGCTTGATCGTATTATCAACTTCTTTCCTGAAGAACGACGTGATCAATTATTGATGGATTTATCTTTAAACCTTAAAGGTATTGTATCGCAACGTTTAGTCAGAAAAGCCAAAGGTGAGGGTCGTCTACCTGCAGTAGAGGTCATGTTGAATTCACCAATGATGAGTGACTTAATCAGTAAGGGAGATATTCCTGGAATTAAAGAGTTAATATCTAAGTCTAATGAACTCGGTATGTGTACATTCGACCAAGCATTATTCAGAATGATTGATGCTAGTATGATATCAGTTAAAGAAGGATTGAGAAATGCAGACTCAGTAAATGACTTACGTCTGCAGTTGAAGCTGAATAGTCGTCATGCCCAAAAGGGAGATTTCTTCAAAGGCACTGAATCACTTGCAATGGAAAGTATCGACGAGTACGTTCCTAAAATCTAATAATAAAAACAAGAGTAGCAAAAATGAAAATAATACCTTACCTAGAGTTCATGGTTAAGCGAGAAGCTTCTGACTTGTACTTAACGACTGGAGCCTATGCTTCATTAAAAATAATGGGAAAATTAGAAGGAATTTCTAAAAACAGATTAAAGCCAGGAGTAATTGCTGCTTTTGCTAAGGAGCTGCTTACTGAAAAAGAATGGGCTGTTTTCCACCGCACTAAAGAGATGAATAAAGGTGTTTCTGTTTTGGACTTAGGGCGTTTTAGAATTAATGTTTATTTCCAACGAGGTGAAGTCTCGATGGTAATTCGTTATGTACGTTCTGATATCTTATCTCCAGATGACCTAGGCTTACCAGAAGTCTTGAAAGGTCTCGTTATGAAAAAAGAAGGCTTGTACTTATTTGTAGGCTCAACGGGTGCAGGTAAATCTACTTCGATGGCTTCCTTAATTCAATATCGAAATCAAAGAGATGCAGGTCATATTCTTACAATAGAGGATCCAATTGAGTTTACTTACGAGCATGATATGTCAATCATTGGGCAACGTGAAGTAGGTTTTGATACACATTCTTATGAAAATGCAATGCGTGAAGCAATGCGTGAAGCGCCTGATGTCATTATGGTTGGAGAGATTAGAAGTACACCAACCGTAGAAGCCGCTATGGGTTTTGCCGATACAGGTCACTTGGTTATCAGTACCTTACACGCAACTAACTCAATTCAAGCATTGGAACGTTTAATGTACTTATTACCAGCAGAGCAGAAAGATCGTGTTCTTATGGATTTATCATTAAATCTAAATGCGATTATTGCACAGCGCTTAATTCCTAGTGTTGATGGTCGATATGCTTTGGCTACAGAAGTATTAGTTAACTCTCCTTTTGCCGCAGAAGTCATTCGAAAAGGTAATATGCAAGATCTAAAAGAAATTATTGAAAAAGGAGGTGCTGATGGTATGCACACTTTCGATCAATCTCTTGCTGAACTTTACAAAAATGGACGAATATCTAAGGAAGAAGCGTTAGAGAATGCTACTTCTAAAAATAACTTGGAATGGATGTTAAACTTTGACAAAGATGCTGAAAATGAAGTTGAAAGCTCGGTACTCAGCCAACCTACACTGACAGGTGTTCTGCCAGAATTAGATTAGTAAAGTAACAAATAGTCCAATAAAGAAGCTCCATTTTGGAGCTTTTTTATTGGATAAAACTTTATATTTCAATAGTTTCCACTAATTCTGTTGCGTGAATGTTTATTAGTTACTATAGTAAGGTAGTTGTAGATTTCTACAGACTTTAAAAATAACTATAGGAGAACTCTTTTGAATTTAACAGATCTACTTTTTGATAAAAGTAACTCAGGTGCTATTTCTGAATTCGCTAAGAACTTTGGCGTAAATGATTCACAAGCTAAAGATGCTATATCTTCACTTGCAAAGTCTTTATCGCATGGTCTAGGGCAAAATACCAATGATCCTAAAGGTTTAGATGGTTTACTGGATGCATTAAAGTCAGGCAAACATTCTCGATATCTTGATGATCCATCAATTTTAGGGCGTAAAGAAACGATTCAAGATGGCAAAGATATTCTTGGTCATATATTTGGTAATAAAGACGTTAGTCGTCATGTCAGTAAACGCGCATCAAAAGAAACGGGACTGGGTAGTAGTTTGCTGAAGAAAATGCTTCCTGTTGTTGCTACGATGGTCATGGCTACATTAGGAAAGAAAATGCTTGGTGGTGGGAAAAGTGCTTCTTCACGTCAGGAATCAACTGGATTTTTAACAAAAATTTTAGACAGAGATCAAGATGGGTCTGTGATAGATGACGTGTTGGGAATGGCATTCAAGGCATTTATGGCTAGATAGTCAATCTTTAAAAAAGAGGGGGGGTGCCATTCATTTAGATTCATGATTTATGGTGTCAACCCTATATAAAAATAGAATAAGCTTGTAGTTAGTTAAAGCCTTTAAAGAAAATCCTCCACTATATTATTTAAAAATACCCATCCTTTCTGAGTAGTCACGTATTGACCATCTTCTCTTTTCATTAACCCTTTGCTAATAACCTTTTCAAGAGTCTCTTGAATTAGACTGAAAGGCAACATCGTTCTAGCTTCAAAAAGGTCTTTGTCAAAACCTGCCTTGTAACGGGCTAAATTGAGCATAAATTCAAAGCCTAGATCTTTTTCGCTTAGTACTTTTTCGCTGGAACGAGCCTCGCCTTTTAAAGCATTTTCCATATAGTCTTTGGGTTGGCGAAACTTGCTATGACGTGTGATTTTTCCATCAGGCATGGACAGCTTTCCATGTGCTCCAGCGCCAATCCCTAGATAGTCGCCAAATTGCCAGTAGTTGAGGTTATGTTGGCATTGTTTTCTATTCTGGGCGTATGCAGAAACTTCATATTGTTTAAACCCTGCTTGTTGCAATAGTTTTTGTCCTCGATTTTGAATTTCCCAGAGTAAATCATCATTTGGGATCACTGGTGGGTTGTGATGAAATAGGGTGTTTTCCTCGATCGTAAGTTGATACCACGATATATGAGAAGGTTTACAAGCAATGGCTTGCTTTAGGTCGTCCAATGCCTGATCAATAGATTGTTTAGGTAAGCCAAACATTAAATCAAGATTAAGATTATTAAATCCTGCCTTTTGTGCAATTCTAGTAGCAGTTAGTGCTTCATTGTCATCATGAATTCTACCTAGAGATTGTAGGTGGGCTTTATTAAAGCTTTGTATGCCAATTGATAATCTATTGATTCCTGCTTGAAAGTAAGCTGTGAATTTGTCCTGTTCAAAAGTGCCGGGATTAGCCTCCATAGTAATTTCAATATTTGGGCGAATAGGTAAACGCTGTCGTAAACCTGAAAGTAATTGATTTATATTATTTGCAGAAAAAAGACTAGGTGTTCCACCACCAATAAAAATTGATTCAATGGGTCTTCCCCAAATATTAGGAAGTTCAGACTCTAGGTCTTTTAATAGTGCTTGTACATACTGTTCTTCAGGAACCGCTGATTTTGCTTGGTGAGAGTTAAAATCACAGTAAGGACACTTCTTTACACACCAAGGAATATGGATATACAGGCTTAGTGGAATAGGAGTCATTGAATCGAGTTACTAATACTAACAAACTCTTCTACAGTGAGATTTTCTGCACGTAAACTTGAATCAATACCTAAGTCCTCGATCTGACTTGAGTCGATGATTTTCTTTAAGTTATTGCGGAGCGTTTTACGGCGCATGGAGAATGCTTGAGTAACAATCTGTGAAAATTGCTGCTCATCCTTTGCGATGTAGGGAGGAGTCTTCCAAGGTGATAAACGTAATATTGCTGAATCAACTTTTGGAGGTGGGGAAAAGGATTCCGGCCCGACAAAAAATAAATATTCTGTTTGATAATGGTACTGCACCATGACAGATAAGCGTCCATAGGTTTTACTTCCAGGTTCTGCTGTTATCCGTATGACCACTTCATTTTGTAACATGAAATGCATATCTGTAATAATATTCTTAGACTCGAGTAAATGAAATATCAGAGGTGTAGAAATATTATAGGGAAGATTGCCAACTATTCTTATAGTGTTTTCATTGTTGACCAGTGTTGTAAAGTCAAATTGCAAAGCATCTACACCATGGATGTGTAATTTTGGGTTATTTTTTTGTTTTAGCTTAGCAATTATATCTCTGTCTATTTCTACTACATCAAGAGAATTAAGCTTATCTAGGAGAGGGAAGGTCAGTGCGCCTAAACCGGGGCCAATTTCTATAATTCTATCGGTTGGTTTGGGGTTAATTTCATAAATTAATTTTTGTATGACAGACAGGTCGTGTAAGAAATGTTGACCAAAGCGCTTTTTTGTTTTGTATTTACTCATTTGCAGCCTACTGTATTATATCGCTGATCAAAGACCCATTAAAAAAGCCTCCATTTCACTGGAGGCTAATTATACATATAGTTTACCCGCATGGGTGGGGTTTGATTAAGTCTATTAATCCTTAGTAAGCTAGGAATAATAGATTAGATCGTAGCCTCTAGTTGATTTTTAATTCAACACGACGATTAGTAGCACGTCCATCTGCGGTATCATTAGCGGCAATCGGGTCTTTTTCACCATAGCCTTTTGTTGTCAATCTACCTGCTTTCACTCCTTTCTTTATCAGGTGAATCATCACGGTATTAGCACGTCGTTTAGATAGATTTTTGTTAATTTCAGCAATACCCAAATTATCAGTATATCCCGCGATTTCAATATTTAGCTTAGGATTCTGATTTAAGGTATTTGCAGCAGCATTCAATATAGGCAGAGACGCTGTTGTTAGCTGAGCAGAACCCGTATTGAAAGTAACACCTTTTAAAGTAATGTTCTCTGTTGGTGTACAGCCAAACTCATTTACCGTGCTGCCCGTTGCAGAGTTTTTACAAAGGTCGCTAGCATCAGCTATTCCATCGTTATCAGCATCTTCAATCTTCGGGCAACCTAGATCATTAACTTCACTGCCAATGGCAGAAGTAGGACATTTATCCGCGCTATCAAGAACGCCATCTTTATCTGTATCTGCAGTAGCAGTTGCAAGCTTAGTGCTTAAGTTTTCTTTCTTTGAATTAAGATCATCGTAAGCACTCTTTAGTGCTGTAAGTTCATTAGACGCTGATGTTAATGCGGCAATCTTTCTTACTTGATTAGATGAATTAGTTTCTAAAGTTGCGACCTTAGCCAGTAGTGATTTATAACTATCTTGTGAAGCAGAAAGCTTGCTTTGTAAATCTGTAGATTTGAAGTCACAAGCAGCGGCACTTGTTTCTTTTAATTTATTGAGTTCAGAAAGTTTTAGCTTTAGTGCTTCGGCTTCATCATTTCGCTCTTTGTAAGCACTTCTTAATGCTGTTAGTTCGTTTGCAGACTGCCCGAGTGCTGCTAGTTTTCTAGTTTGTGAACCAGCAGCAGTACTGGCAGATGCGAGTTGAGTTTTTATCGTAATGTTTTCATTAGCTAATTTATCTAGCTTACTTTTGAGCCCTGCAATAGTTTCGTTATCTTGAGCTCCTTTTAATGTGTTGACCGTAGCACAAGATTTTAACTTAGCGTTAACACCATCATTAGCAGCTTGCAATTCTGCTAATTGTTTTTTTAATACGGCATTTTCTTCATTTCGTGCTTTATAGGCACTTTGTATAGCTGTTAACTCTGTTGTGCTTCGCCCTAATGCTGTTAGTTTTCTCGCTTGAGAACCTGCATTAGTTTCTGCTTTAGATAAATTAGTTGTCAATGTTTTATTTGTATCATCTAATTTTGCTAGTTTTTTCTTTAATGACGAAATAATTTCATTATCTTGAGCACTTTTTAGCGTAAGAGAAGTTGAACTTGATTTCAACTTAGCCTCTAAGCTGTCAGCATTACTTTCAAGTTCAGTAATTTTAAGTTTAAGTTGCTGGTTTTCGTCATTACGTACCTTGTAAGTACTTTTAAGTGCAGTTAGTTCAGACTGATTTTGACTGAGTACCGTTATCATACGAGTTTTTGCACTTAAGTCATTTTGAGTCTTGGTAAGCTCGGCTTTTAAAGAGTTATAGGTGTCTGTTGCATTATTAGCACTGCTTTTTAATTTTTTAGAATCTGATAATAAACCAGTGAGTTTAGTTTCTAGTTTTGAATATTTTGCCTTTTGTTCAACATTTATTTTATTGGCACTCATGACTAATTGTTGGCTATCTGCCATCTGGTTTTGAGCATCTTCTAAAGTCTGAGTAATTTCTTGAATTTTATTTTTGGATGCTTTTGCCGCAAGGTTATATTTTAACTGTAACTCGGTAAGTGCAAGTTTATCTTTGTTGTCACATGAAACTTCTGGCAACACTGCTGCTAAAGGTGCAATGGGCGGTGGTGTATTAAAGAATGGGCTAGGAGGTGGAAGAATCATTGGATATGGCATAGGTGCTAGGGCTTGATTAGCGCCCATAGGCATACCTTGTGGAAGCATATTCATCATGGGCGGGGATCCCATTGGTACTACAGGTACCGGAATACAATCACCCCATGCTATAGGAGCTTGCTCATTATTCCAGTTAGGAACAGGGAATGGCTCGGCATAACTATTTTGCGACATAAATACTACGGTGCTACTGAGTAATACTGTTTTAAGAACTTTGTGCATGAATAAATCTCCTAATTAAACTGAACTAGCCTCTTCCGCCAAGGGAAAAATCCCTACGTGCTGCTGCTATGGTAATCGTGAAACCTGAAATGACATCAATGAATGACATAACGGTTAAATATAAAAATGTAGAATCACTGTTTTTCCCAACGGTCCATGGCAATATCATCCATGACACAAGAAACGCAACAAATATAATTGTTGATAATGTGTGATCTACAATTGAAATAGTTGACGTTCTCGTCGATTTTAGTATTTCAATATATAGTGTAAATAATCCAAGTAATACCACTAAATCACCCCAAGTTGGAGTCCATTCAGCGCCAGAAGGTAAGCGTACTCCAAAAAGAACATCATTAAGTTTTTCAGGAAAGTAACCCGCTTGGTTAGCCATCCAAAATGCAAATAAGAAAACAGCAAATAGCGGTATAAATTTAAATATGATCATGAAATACACCTTAAATTAGTGGTTTAAGACGATTCTATGTGTGTTAACGCTTCCAATCAAATTATTCCTCAAGTAAATGGGTTTCTGACCTAAATAAATTATTTAAATCCGAGTATAGCTAATTATCTGAACTCTTACATTAAATGGGTTAAAAATTGAGCGTTTCTTAGTGTTGTTTTAAAACAATGGTGGTGATTATCCGATGAACTGTACAAATTGCATATTTGCTCTGATGGGAGGAATTCCATCTCTTTAATATAAAATAGATAATTTCTCCATGCTAATACGTATTGACGTGAGCGGTAAATAATAAGCCATCAGTTTTGTATTAAGCGATGCATATTTACATTTAATTAACTTTGTATAGAGAGAAAAAAAATGAAAAATAAAACTACAACATACAAATGGGCCTATCTACCGTTTGTTTTCAGTTCTGCAGCTATTCTAGCAACTCAAGCAACTGCAGCTCCAACTGGTAGCCAGCAATATCGAGATGCACGCCAGGTAAGCTCAATCAACCATGAATATGTAGGCGGCAATACTCAGCTAGGCTTCGGCGTAAACGATGATGGTGATGTTGATGTTGAGTTCAATCAAGTTTTGTCAGAAAGTGAAAACCATAGTACAGGTGTTGGTCTTTGGGCAGGTTATGATCTAAAAGGAGATGACAGCGGAATTTTAGGTCGTGGTGTTCAAGTTAATCATAACTGGGTATCCCGTGATAATGCAGGTCGTGCAATACGCGTTAATAAAGTGTTTGGTGCTTATGATCGCGATAAAGCAGGTCATGACAAAGCAACGGTAGGTTATGGGCAAGAAAATCAGAATTTATTCTGGGAAGGACATGTAAGTAAGGGTCTTTCAGACAGTAAAGGTAGTCGAACAGTTGGTAATAAAGTTGTTTCCGATCAGGCTTATGAATATGGTGTAGGTGGTAGTTTAGGTAAATTTATCACGGGTTCAAATACTCGTATTCGTGCAGGACTGGATCATGAATGGAGTGACGAAGTTGCTGCTGATGAGAAAAAAGCACGAAATACTACATTGTCTGCTGGAATCGAAAAGTTCTTCCAAGGAACTGGTCATAGCGTATCTCTAGATGTGGCTGGATCTAAACGTAATGGTGGTTATCTAGACGGTGGGTCAGATGATACGGATGTAACTGGAAGACTAGGTTATCGTTATGATTTTGGTGGTGCTAGCATTTATCAACCAGACAGACGTTACAGACGTGTTCGTGTAGAAGTTCCAGGTAGAGCGATAGCGCCTCGTTATGCTAAACAAACACAATACAAACGTGTGCCAACGTTCAAGACGGTTCCTGTTTATGGTAAGAAGAATGTTCGTGTTCCTTACAAGCAGCTAGTAAAAAGTACTTTAGAGCTTGAAGGGCAAACTTTCTTTAAACTCAACAGTGCTAAGTTAATTCCTTCTGCACAAACTCGCTTGAAGCAGATTGCGTCTCAAATCCGTAAGAGTGGTTATAAAGGATCTATCAGAATTACAGGTAATACTTGTGGTTTAGGTAATGCGAGACATGATCAGATTTTATCTGAGAAACGTGCGAATGAAGTTAAGAGGTTCTTAATAAAGAATGGCTTCAATCCTAATCACCTAGTTTCTCGTGGTTTAGGTAAAGGGCATCCAAAGTACCCTAATACGCCAGATCAAGGTTTTAAGAATCGTCGTGTTGATATTGAATATGTAAGTGAGCAAAAAGCCTACAAAACAGGTTACCGCAATGAGCAAAGAAACGTTCGAACAGGTGCTCGCAAAGTAGCAACAGGCTTCAGGAATGTACCAGCTGGTGTAAAAAATGTCATGATTGATAGTGGCAGACCAGGTGCACCAAGAGTCATTTGGAAAACAGAAGTGATTCCAACATCTCCTGCTTGGATTAAGCGCGCGTTACATAACAATATTAAGCATGATACAAGCGTTAATACGTTCCAAACAGCAACTAGTACCCCAGTGATTCCAACAAATGTTGCTCCAAATGCAAATAATGATTTTGGAACTGTAGAGTGTAGTGGTCCAGTAACGATTAATGTTCTTGGTAATGATACAGATCCTGATGGTGATGCATTGTCAGTAGTTAGTTTCACCCAACCTGCAAATGGTACTGTGACACAAGGTGCTAATGGTCAACTGACTTATACATCAAATGGTGATTATTGTGGACGTGATGATAGTTTCACATACACTATTACAGATGGTAACGGTCATACGAGCACTGCAACAGTTGGTATAACTGTAAAAGAAGCAATTGTTGTACCTGCACCAGTTACTCCAACGCCAGTTGTACCTACACCAGTTGTTACACCTGAACCAGTTGTGCCAGAGCCAGTTGATGATACAGTTAATGCTGAGAATGACTATGCTGTGACGCAGGTTAATGATCGAGTGACGATCAATGTTCTTAATAATGATGATTCAGATGCAACGATTACACGATTAGTTTCAGGACCATCACATGGTACAGCTCGCATTGTAGGCGGACAATTTGTTTACACGCCAAATAGAAACTATGTAGGAATTGATTCATTTACTTATGAAGTTAAAGATCCTAATGGAAATTTAGATCAAGCAAGCGTGTACATCACTATCAGTCAACTTGATAATAGAGCTCCTGTTGCGACTAATGA
>CAZWEA010000009.1:0-38204 GCA_964632635.1 uncultured Cocleimonas sp.
CGTATTGCCATAATGATGCCTAATTTAATGCAATACCCCATTGTTTTATTTGCAGCATTACGTGCAGGTTTGATTGTCGTTAATACCAATCCACTGTATACAGAGCGTGAGTTAGAGCATCAACTGAATGACTCTGGAGCCACCGCCATCGTAATCTTAGAAAATTTTGCGAGCACCTTGCAGGGTGTTTTACATAAGACCTCGATTAAAACCATTATTACCACACAAATTGGTGATATGGCAAAATTTCCAAAATCACTTCTGATTAATTTCGTGGTTAAACGGATTAAGAAAATGGTGCCTTCTTTCACCTTACCCTCCCATACTATTACATTTAAACAGGCACTCGCACTGGGTAAAGGTAAGTCTTTTACAGAAGCTGATGTAGATCATGAAGATGTTGCCTTTTTACAGTACACCGGTGGCACAACAGGTGTAGCAAAAGGTGCTGCATTAACACATAAAAATATGATTGCCAATATGTTACAGGCATTTCATTGGGCATCGCATGACCTAGTAGAAGGGCAAGAAACTTTTATCACGGCGCTCCCGCTTTATCATATTTTTTCGCTAACAGCGAATGCCATGTTTGCTTTGAAAATTGGTGCAAATAGTGTGTTGATAACTAACCCTAGAGACATGCCAGGTTTTGTGAAAGAGTTATCTAAACATAAGTTTTCATTTATTACGGGTGTAAATACTTTATTTAATGGTTTGCTGAATACCCCTGGATTTTCAGATTTAGATTTCTCACACCTAAAGGTTGTCTTAGGTGGAGGGATGGCAGTTCAAGAATCAGTAGCCAACGAATGGCACGATGCAACGGGTCATGTATTGATAGAAGCTTATGGACTCACCGAAACCTCTCCAGCCGCCTGCATTAACCCTATCAATTTAGAAAGCTGGAATGGCATGATAGGCTTGCCAATTTCATCTACAGAGGTTTGCATGCGTGATCCAGAAGGAAATAGACTCGGTTTTGGTGAACGCGGTGAACTGTGTATTCGTGGGCCACAGGTGATGAAAGGTTATTGGAATCGTCCTGAAGAAACTGCTGATGTATTGGAAGAAAATGGCTGGTTACATACTGGGGATATCGGCATTATAAGCGAAGACGGCTTTGTAAAACTGGTTGATCGACTTAAAGACATGATTATCGTTTCAGGATTTAATGTCTACCCGAATGAGGTCGAGAGTGTAGTATCATCTCATCCTAAAGTACTTGAAGTGGGTGCGATCGGTATCCCTCATAACAAATCAGGCGAAGCAGTTAAAATATTTGTCGTTAAAAAAGATCAAAGTTTAACAGAGCAAGAATTAAAAGCTTATTGTCGTGAAGAAATGACCGGTTATAAACGACCTAAGTTTGTACAATTTGTGGATGATTTGCCAAAGAGTAATGTAGGTAAGGTATTACGCAAGGATTTGCGTAAGCTTGAGGGTGTTTAGAGTATTATGACTATAGGATGAATTTTATTAGAGACTTTATTTACTGAAATCTTATGATCATTAGCTTGTTATAAAACAGGCAAAAAAAATGCCTCTGATTAAGTTAGATTAGGCTTAGCAAGCTAAGCACTAATCCTGCTTATATCAGAGGCATTTAAATTAGGTCTAAATGACCAAATTTATTATGGCTTTTTAGGTGTAGTGTACTTAACTTCTTTTTGGAAAGGCTCCCAAGTAGTATCGTATCCTACAAAATATGTTCCTTTAACAATCTTCTTCTGTGTAGTTGTTAGAAACAAACATTTTCCTTCCGGAACTTTTGGTCTAGATGCTGGTTGTGCTCCACTCATAAATAACCTTCTTCAATAATTTATCGTGATAGCCACTGCAGTTATTGCAGCTAAAAACTAATCCCGAATTACAACTTGCTATTGTTACATTTTTTTCAACAAAAATAAATAGCTGAAATCTATAAAAACTATACAAGTCTATATCTTTTATTAATAAGCAACGCAAAAATATTAATAATAAAATCAAGGATCCAAAGTCATTCAATAATATCGACAATAGTTCCTACAGGAACTCTGTCGAACAATTCAATTACAGCTTGGTTAGTCATGCGAATGCAACCATGAGATGCTGGTTTTCCAAGACGACCTTCTTCATCCGTTCCATGGATATATATAAAGCGAGCTTTTGAGTCTACTTTTCCACCTTTATTGATACCTTTTTCCAAGCCACTTAACCAGAGGATGCGTGAGGTTACGTTATCAGAAGCACTTTTTTCATTTGGGTTACGAAGTATCTTGGCAACACGATGTGTGTTCATTCTAGCTTTAAAGATAGTACCTGTTTTAGCTCCCTTACCAAATTTTTCAGACACTTGATGTACGCCAAGAGGCGTCTTATTGCTGCCACTTAGATTGCCTAAACCTGCTGTTGCTGTGGAAATGCGGTGTGATTCTATAACTTTGTTGTCTTGGATTAAAAAAAGCCTTTGTTCGCTGCTTGAAACGACAATCAATGGATTCGTTGAGTTATTAGGGAAACGTATGTGCAGGTCATCAATTAAGCCTTGGAAGACTTTAATATCAGGAAGTGTTTGTGTCATGGTGTTAGCTTGTGCCGTATTGAGGGCAGAATTAATCGCTATCAGAGAGATCAATAGTAACCATGTTTTCATCATTGTTTTTCTTTTCATCATTTCGTCTAGTTTCAAGGTCAGTGAAGTAACTATCCGTTTCACCTGTAATATATTTTCCAGTGAAAACAGAGCAATCAAACTCTTTTAACTCGGGGTTACCCGTAGTAACCGCATCAATAAGGTCATCTAATTCTTGGTAAACAAGGCGGTCTGCACCAATTTCTTTGGCAACTTCAGCTTCGGTTCTACCATGTGCAATCAGCTCATTAGCAGCAGGCATATCTATTCCGTAAATATTAGGATAGCGTATAGCTGGTGAAGCTGAAGCGAAATAAACCTTTTTAGCACCTGAGTCTCTAGCCATTTGAACGATTTCACGCGAAGTAGTTCCGCGAACGATGGAATCATCGACTAATAAAACATTTTTACCTTTGAATTCAATATCTAAAGGGTTTAGTTTTCGGCGAACTGATTTTTTACGTTGTGCCTGTCCAGGCATGATAAAAGTGCGACCGATGTAGCGGTTTTTAATATAACCTTCACGGTAAGGTACATCGAGGGTGATTGCCATTTCGTGCGCAGAGGTTCGGCTTGTATCAGGAATGGGGATAACTACATCAATATCATGGTTTTCCCATTGTTTCATAACTTTTTTGGCTAAGTTATGACCCATACGCATCCGTGCTTTGTGGACAAATACATTGTCAATTACAGAATCAGGGCGTGCAAAATATACATATTCAAAAATACAGGTATTGTATTTTGGGTTGCAAGCACATTGTTTGGCGTGTACTTCACCATCTTTTGTAATAAAAATGGCTTCACCAGGTTTTACGTCTCGAACAACTTCATAACCTTGAGTAACTAGGGCGACACTTTCTGAGGCAAACATGTAGTCTGTGCCTTGCTCTGTTTTACGTTTTCCATAGATAAGTGGGCGTATGCCATTTGGGTCACGAAAGCCGACAATGCCATCACGCGTAATCATTGCGATAACGGCATAGGCACCTTTACAGCGGTTATGTACACCACTAACAGCAGCAAAAACCTCTTCAGGATGGACGCTGTAAGCTTCAAATCTTTCTAATTCTTGAGCAAAAATATTAAGTAATACTTCCGAGTCAGAGTTTGTGTTTATGTGTCTTCTATCTTGTTTGTATAGTTCTTTTTTAAGCTCGTATGCGTTGGTCAAGTTGCCATTATGAGCAAGTGAAATACCATAGGGAGAATTAACATAAAAAGGCTGGGCTTCTGCGTTTGATGAGGTTCCTGCTGTGGGGTAGCGTAAATGACCGACACCCATATTGCCCTGTAGGCTTTGCATATGAACTTTGCGAAAAACATCAGTCACTAGCCCATTTTTACGGCGTATAAAGAGACGCTTTCCATCACTGGTTACCATACCGGCAGCATCTTGACCGCGATGCTGTAGAACGAGTAAGCCGTCATAGATTTCTTGATTAACTGGGGTATTGCTAAGTATTCCGATTATTCCACACATGGAAAAGTGCCTGACTAATTAGTTGAGACGATTACAGAAAAAACACCATAAACTTAATGATTAAAATTCACTACATTCTGGCAAGTTACGTATTTAGGCTGATCTCTAGTTATTTGAAGTAGGGGTTGTTGGTGTATCTATATTAGCAGATGGGGCAATGGTATCTGTACTAGTATTGCTACTCGTATCAATATATTGATTTAAATCTTTAGGGATTAATGTCTGTAGCCAGTCTGCTATTTCTTCAAATTTTGGAATAAATTGAGATTCATTCCAAGGTTCTTTGTCAGGTAATTCTGTATTTTTAAGTAAAATAGTTAATAGACTAATGGCTAAAGCACCAAGAATGATACCCAAGCCCGTGCCTAATATTCTATCAAATGTGCCTAGACCTACAGCTGCGATTATTTTACCAGAAATAAAATTAAGAATAGCGCCTATAACTAGAACACCTAAAAAGATAAGCAAAGCCGCAAGACCCATCTGAGCCACGTCACTACTTAATTTAATGGGTAAAACTACCGCAAGTTGATCTTTATACTTTATGGCAAGGAGGATGGCCGCTGTCCAAGTGGCAAGAAAAATACCCATCCATACGATGCCGCGCATAAAGCCAATCAGTGCCGTTATTAACATTATGACAATGATTGCTATATCGTAATAGTTTAAGTCCATTCAATAAATCCTTTGAAACTAGAGAATTGGTTTGTGTAAGAAAACTAGTTAGAGACTACAAGGCTATTTTGTACAAAGAAATTCTTTTGGTAACGCCTCTTCATGCCTTCTTGTTCTTTTATGGCAGAGTTACGATTGGTATGACTACCAATTCTTACTCGATATAAGACTTTATTATTTCTTTCAGTTCTTGTGATAAAAGATTTATAACCTTCTCCAGTCATTGTCTTTGCAAGTTTGCTTGCACGAGATTGGCTAGAAGTTGCAAGTAACTGAACAGAGTACTTTCCTGCTGCTGCAGTCATTGTTTTTATAGCAGGTTTTTTTGTTGTCTTAGCTACAGCAGGCTTTGCTTTATTTTTATTCTTTACAGGCTTTGGTGCTTTTTTAACTGCAACCTTCTTCTTGGCTGGGTTAGAAGCTTTTTTAACGACTTTTTTCTTTTCTTCAACAAGCCTGGGTTTAAATTTCTTGGTTTGTTCAGCTGCACTTGCAGAACTTGCAACGACAGTTGTCGAGTTATTTTGGATAGTAGAAGCTGGCTGTTGGTCAATTGTTGAGGCGGTGTTAATGTTATTTTTTTCCTCATTTTTGTTAGCAGGCCTGAATGAAAAACCACGTTTTGTATTAGAGGCTACGTCAGCAGCGTTATCCATTGTTGAATTAATGGCTTTAGTCGTGTTTTCTTTAGCTGTAGTTAAGGCTCCAGCCGCTGACTCAACCACGGTGTTACTGGTTTCTGCTATTTTGTCACTTGTTTCACTGACAAGTATAGCCGCACTGCCTTGTTCCTCTGAAGTCGTTGGTTCTGTTAAGCTAGGTATATTGATATCTGGTGCGCCAGGTAGTTTCATATCAACGATATCTTGCCTTTCGCTACTTTTGTCACTGATTAATGTGCTCAATAACACGACCGCAATAATTGCTAGAACTACTACGCCAATACCACGTTTTACTAATGAGTTGTCCATGATTCTACCTTGCCCCTTAAGTACTAGATTTATTCCAAATATTCAATAGAGATGATACTACCAGAAAAGAGCCAAAAACGACTACTCTATCTTCTGATTTTGTGATGTTTTTTAGTGAATAATATATATCAGATATTTCATCATATGAAACTATCTTCCCTTTGAAACTTAGTTGCTGCATTCGCTGTTTTAGTTCAATAGTGCTCAAACCTCTTGAACCACCTAGGCTTAAGATATGCCACTCATCAATGGTGTCCTCGAAAAGTGATACGACCAGCTCAATATCTTTATCCGTCAGCATTGAAAAGAGAGCGCGTGTTTTTCCTTTAACAGGGTTAACTTGAATATAGTTTGCAAGCTGTTTAGCAGAATCAGGATTATGCGCAACATCTAATAACCAAGTGGGGGATGAGCTGAGAATTTGTAATCTACCCAGTACCGATACCGTTGATAAGCCTTTCTCAATTGAAGAGAGTGATATTTTTAATTGCGCTTTAATCGCTTGAAGCCCTGCTACTACAGTAGCCGCATTGTTTATTTGAAACTCACCTGCAAGTGATGGTATAGGCAGAGATAAGCTGACCTCATCATTTTTCCATAACCATGAATTACTGTCTTGAATTGATACACTATAGTTTTGATTGACTTGGTAAAGTGTCGCACCAAGTCGTTTTGCTTCGTCGGCGATTGTTTCTGGAGGGTCAATTTCCCCACTAATGACAGGCATATTTTTACGCATAATACCTGACTTCTCAATAGCAATTTGATCACGGTTATCGCCAAGCCAATCGACATGATCAATACTAATACTGGTGATTAATGCAAGGGATGCATCCCAAAGGTTTGCTGCATCTAATCTTCCACCTAAGCCGACTTCAAGTATGGCTACATCAACTTTTCTTTTTGAGAATATGTGCATCGCTGCGAGGGTTGAAAATTCAAAATAGGTGAGGCTGATATTGTCTCGAGCCTTGTCTATTTGTTCAAATGCATTGATGATTTCTTGGTCACTAACATTCACCCCCTTGAGTTTGATGCGCTCATTGTACTCAAGTAAATGTGGAGAGGTGTAGCTTCCTGTTGTATAGCCTTCTGCAGATAAAATAGCATCTAACATTGCAACACAAGAGCCTTTGCCATTTGTACCAGCAACCGTAATTATAGGAAAAGCAGGATGAAGTAAGTTAAGCTTTTCGGCAACCTGACCAATCCTTTTTAAACCAAGATCAATTTCAGAGAGGTGTAATGTTTCTTGCCAACTTAGCCACTGTTTTAATGTTTTTCTCATTTAGAAGGGATAATAGGGCAAGGTGAGTATGATCTTATCTCGTACAGAAAACTAACAATACAAAGAGTGCAATTGTTCAAAAAAGGGGGGGGTGCCATATAGTGTTTGAGCTTGATTCTACTGATGTAATGTAACAGACTCATGAACGCTGCTAACACTCATGAGCCTTTATTATCCGGTTGGTCTTTTTCCTGCTCTTCTTCTTTATCTTCTGCTTTGATGGGGTCAGGTTGTTGGATCGTATCTATTTCCGCCATGTTTGCAGGGCGAGGTTTATGAGTAAACATACATAGCATATCTGCTATTTCTTGACGTAAAAGATGACGTGGAATAATTCGGTCAATAGCGCCTTTCTCAATTAGGAATTCACTGCGTTGGAATCCTTCAGGAAGCTTTTCTCCCACTGTTTGTTCAATCACGCGAGGACCTGCAAATCCAATAAGTGCCTTTGGTTCAGCAATGATAGTATCACCAAGCATAGCAAAACTCGCTGAAACACCGCCCATAGTTGGGTCTGTCAGTACTGAGATAAAGGGTAAGCCAGCATCAGATAATTTTGTCAGTGCAGCGCTGGTTTTAGCCATTTGCATGAGAGAGAATAAAGCCTCTTGCATGCGTGCGCCACCGCTGGCGGAATAAACAACATAAGGAATATTTTCTCGTAAACAGATATTTACACCCTGTACAAAACGCTCCCCCACCACAGACCCCATTGATCCACCCATAAAGCGAAAATCAAAGGCAGCAGCGACTAGTGGTACCCCGTGAACAGAGCCCTTCATGACAATAAGAGCGTCTTTTTCTTCAGTAGATTTTTGTGCGGCAATAATACGATCTTTGTATTTTTTACTATCTTTAAATTTAAGTATGTCAATGGGTGTGACATTGTCTGCAATTTCTTCACGGTTATCTTTATCAAGAAACATATCAAGGCGTTTGCGCCCGCCAAGTCGTTCGTGGTATTCACATTTTGGACAGACCTCTAGGTTTCTTTCCATGTCTGCTCTATATAGAACAGCATTACAAGCAGGGCATTTGTGCCATAAACCTTCAGGAATAGACTTCTTCCGTGCGGTTGTAGCTTCTGTTCGAATTCTTGATGGGATTAGCTTTTCAAACCAACTCATTATTTATAACCTTTTATTTGTAGCTTTTTACGCATCCATTGCTGTACGCATGGACGTTAATAGCGCACCTATTTGATCCATTATTGTATCAGCATCATCGATATTATTTTCAATAATTTTTACAATTGCACTGCCAACGATAACACCATCGGAAACTTTTGATACAGCCGAGGCGCTATCCGCATCTTTAATCCCAAAACCAACCCCAACGGGCATGACTGAAATTGTTTTAATTGCTTTAACTCTTGCTTCTACTTCTTCAACATTGAGGGCACTTGAGCCCGTAACCCCTTTAAGAGAAACATAATAAAGGAAGCCACTACCAGCGTTTGCAATCTTTTGGATGCGTTCATTAGTTGTTGTAGGAGATATTAAAAATATAGGGTCAATGGAAGCCTTTTTAAGGATAGGAACCAATTCATCACCTTCTTCAGGGGGTAAGTCCACGGTTAATAAGCCATCAACACCAGCTTTAGAAGCAGCCTTGGCAAATTTTTCATAACCCATTGCTTCCACAGGGTTTAAATAGCCCATGAAAATAATAGGCGTAACGCTATTGGTTTTGCGAAATTCTTCAGTCATTGCAATCACATCATGCAGACTGGTGTGATGTACCAAGGCACGTTCGCAGGCTAGTTGAATGGTAGGCCCATCTGCCATTGGATCAGAAAAAGGGATACCTAATTCGATTATATCTGCACCAGATTCAACCATGCGGTGCATCAATGGCACGGTGATAGAAGGATTCGAGTCACCTGCTGTGATGTAGGGAATTAATGCTTTTTTGCCCTGTTGCTTTAGTGTTATAAAACAATCATTAAGTCTTTTACTCATAATGTTATTCCTTCCAGCGATGCTACGGTGTTGATATCTTTATCGCCACGCCCAGATAAATTAACAATTATATTTTTGTCTTTATCCATTGTAGCAGCGAGCTTCATCGCATAGGCTAAAGCATGGCTGCTTTCTAAGGCAGGAATAATACCTTCAATTCGAGTTAATGAGTGAAAGGCTTGCATCGCTTCATCATCCGTTATGGCAACGTAATTGGCACGACCAATATCTTTTAAGAAACAATGCTCTGGGCCAACACCTGGATAATCTAAACCAGCAGAAATCGAATGTGGTTCAATAACTTGTCCATCTTTATCCGCCATTAAATACATCCGATTCCCATGAAGTACCCCTGGTTTTGCCATATTCAGTGGCGCCGCATGTTCACCTGTTTCTAAACCATGCCCCGCCGCCTCAACGCCATAAATATCCACATCCAGATCAGCAAGAAACTCATGGAATAAACCAATAGCGTTAGAGCCGCCACCGATACAAGCAACAAGAGCGTCAGGTAAACGGCCAGTTTGTTCTCGACATTGCTCTTTAGCTTCGCGTCCTATTATGGTTTGAAAATCACGCACCATAACTGGGTATGGGTGGGGTCCAGCAACCGTGCCGATACAATAAAAAGTATCATCAACATTGGTTACCCAGTCACGCATCGCTTCATTAAGTGCATCTTTTAATGTTTTAGAACCCGAAGAAACAGGGCGCACTTCAGCCCCTAATAACTTCATTCGGTAAACATTAGGTGCTTGACGAGCCACATCAACCTCACCCATATAAACCACACATTCAAGTCCTAGGCGAGCGGCTATTGTTGCGGTGGCAACACCATGTTGACCTGCACCAGTTTCCGCAATAATACGAGGTTTTCCCATGTGCTTAGCAAGTAGTGCTTGCCCAATGGTATTATTAATTTTGTGCGCACCCGTGTGATTTAGATCTTCACGTTTAAGATAAATCTGTGCGCCACCGAGTTCTTGTGACCATCGTTTTGCATGATAAAGCGGGCTAGGGCGACCTACATAATGACGTAGATCATTATCGTAATCTGCTTGAAACTTTGGATCATTTTTAAGTGTTGTGTAGGCATCGTCAAGCGCTTCAATAGCATCCATCAATGTCTCTGCGGCGAAGCGTCCACCATATATTCCGAAATGACCTTTGTCATTAGGGTAAGCACTCCAATCAATTGATGCAAGATCAATATTGTCACTAGTTATATCACTTGGCACGTGTCACCTCTGTTTTTTTGATATTCATAAAGAGTTGAATTACTTTTTGTTTATCTTTGATTCCTGGTTGGCTTTCGACACCACTGCTTAAATCAAATGCGTAAACAGATGTTTGTTTGATAGCGTCTGAAATATTATTTGGATTTAATCCGCCTGCAAGAATAATCGGTTTATCAATGTTTTGTGGGATATTGCTCCAGTCAAAGGTTTCGCCAGTCCCACCTGCTTTACCCTTAGCATGACTGTCTATTAAGAAGCCTTTTGCTTCGCTAAATTGATTTGTGTACTGAACAAAATCTTCAGCACTTTTCATGCCTTTCATTCCAACTGCCTTAATATAAGGACGACTGAAAGATGCGCAATATTCAGCTGTTTCAGAACCATGAAATTGTAACAAATCCAATGGTACTGTCGCTAGAACTGAATTGACAAATTCTGATGGTGCATCAAGGAATAAACCAACACTTGTTATGAAGGGAGGGATACTATTGCAGATTTTCCTAGCTTGATTGATGCTGACATTACGTGGGCTTTTATCATAGAAAACCACGCCAATTGCATTGGCACCTGCAGCGCAGATATATTGTGCATCTTCGATTGAAGTTATGCCACATATTTTAACGTGTATGGGTGGAACTAAATTCATCCTGAGACGGTACCACATGCAGGTGAAAGTATGAATATGCAATAGGCAATAATTTTATAGATACAGTGAGAAATTGGATTGAAACGTTAGAAAATACGCAAATGTTAAAAAAAGGGGGGGGTGCCATTGATGCCTGTACGAATACGAGGTCAGGGCTATAAATAGTTATTAATTCAACTATTAGTGAGTATGAACATACTAGCTTACGATCAATGTAAGCTAGTATGTTGTGATTTTAAACTAATTGATTTGTTATTTAAGAGTAAAGAACTGGTGCATCTAGCTCTTTATGAATCATATTCGCTAGTTTAGGCTCTATATTTAAACCTTTAGCAAGTTGATCTAAGTAATGAGCTTCTTTATTGCTGTCCAAATCAATTGCCATTAATGATACAGCATAAATTTGTTGTTCCATACCTTTTGGAATACTTCTTACAAAAGCATCTACATCTAAAGGAGCACGAAACTCGTTGCGTACAAAGTTGATTTCATCTTGAGTAACATCACCAAGCTTACCAATAACTTTTTCTTGCTCTGACTCATCGATGCTACCATCTGATTTAGCTGCATTAATCATTGCACGAATTATTAAGGTTGCTTGATCTGTTGCTTCTTGATGATTAACGCCCATCGGTAAGTGATCACAGTCTTCATGCCCAGGATTTGGTGCAGATTTGTTTTGTGACTGTGCAAATTTTGTTAATGCACCGCCGAGTAATCCACCTAAGCCGCCAGCACCACCCATATTACTGCCAGAGTTATTATTTGAACCACCACCTAATAGACTGCCGAGTAAATCACCCATGCCACCACCTGATGGAGCTTGACGTTGTTGTGTTTGACCACCAACAAGACTCCCAAGTACATCTCCGAGCCCGCCACCTGTGCGCTGTGCAGCTCTACCGCCACCAAGTAATCCGCCTAAGATATCAGCCATGCCGCCACCAGAAGTTGATTGCTGTCCACCACCGATAAGGCCACCTAGGATATCCCCTAAAGCACCACCACCCTGAGTCTGTTGGTTTTGAGCGCCACCTAATGCAGAGCCAAGGATACTGCCAAGGACATTTCCTCCAGAGCCTTTTGATAATGCTCCACTGCCAAGTAAGCTTCCTAGAATTTTAATTGTGTCAATGCCGTTCATTTTTTCTCCTTTGATTTATACCCATTTGGTATTTGAAATAGTCTAGCACATTTGTCTGTTTAGAAAGTTTATGTGCTAAATCACAACTCTAAACATAGGTGTTTTTTCAGTAAATTCAAGTTTTTAGAATGTGAGCATAGAGTCACAAGTGTATATAATCAGGTTTTTGCCCTATGATGGTTTAGTTTGAGTCACTGGTTGTTAAACAAAACACCGTGTATTAATAATTTTGGTCTAGGTTTTTATTTAGTGAAGAAAAAAATAAATAGAGAGTGCCAGCCTTGTACGGCATGTTGTGATGGATGGGTAAAGATGGATATTAAGGGTGTTCCTGTTTATCCTGGAAGTGCTTGTCCACATAGTACTAAGCAGGGATGTGATGACTATGATAATCGACCAGTGAACCCTTGTGATTATTTTAATTGTGGTTGGATAATGAAGGAAAGTCCTCTCCCAGACTGGATGAAACCGAATAATAGTAAAGTTATGATTATTTTTGACAAATTGCAATGGCTTGGTATGTCGGTTGATTTAGCCGTTCCAGTAGGAAAACGAATCCCACCAAGAAGTTTGAACTGGTTGAAACAGTTTTCAGAGCAATATAACCGTCCACTGTTGTATATGGAACATGAAAAAAAGAAGGGTATTTATCAACCAAAGCCACTGATTTTTGCTTATGGGCCGCCAACATTTCAAGATCAAATGTCCCAGTGGCAGGCGCAAGGCAAGACATTCTGGTGATTGACTTTCACTTATTGTATGCGAGTTATTCGAAATAAGTGTATGTTAATCTAACGATAAATCCAACGGGTTATCAGGATTAATACCATTCATGAATGGTTTATTTCTATCCATATGAGTGACTTGATAAACTAGCCCCATCCAATTTGCTAAAATTGCTGCAGCTGTATCATGCCAGCTGTTATCAATATGATCGATAATGAGTGCTTCAGGAAAAGCAGGTAAGTCTTTGCTTTTATTGTCGATAGCATTGGTCAATCGATACTGATATTCATTAAAGATTGCTTGAGTATAGCGATCAAAGTAATGCACAGGGAAGGGTGGGTATTCTACATCTTCACCCCGATTATATAATAGGGAAAATCGTCCTACCTCACGTTTATATTCTTTTAATAAACTAATACTGTCATATTCTGGGTGACCTTGAAAATATACCGTTCTAAAACCATCTGCGCTGACAGCCATTTGTACACCAGCATCGCCACTCTCTGCCAGTATATGTAAACCAGCGTTTTCAAATTGCGTACGATCTACTTGATTGAAGCGTGAATGAGGTACGTCGAAACTGGTATTAATTCCTCTAACAAGAGGGTGTTTTTTATCTGTAACACGATGGCTATAGACCCCCCAACGTTTGTTGTTTAGGCGATAACGGGGTTGTTGATAAACTAATTCTAAAGAGGCATGGGTTGCTAAACAAGAACACAATGTAGAAGTGACATTATTATGACTCCATTTTATTACTTCCCCAAGTGGTTCAAAATAAATCTCATCAGAAAGTTTAAGGTGGGTTACAGTAGCACCTGTAATGATTAGTGCATCTAAACCCATTGCCTTAATATCATCAAAGCTTGAATAGTGCATGTCGATATGTGCCTGTGCTTTGTCATCCCTTTTAATATTAGGTAAGGTAAATAGATGAACATAAAACTGGGCGATACGATTAGTTTCACCTATTAAACGTAGGAATTGGCGTTCTGTTGCTTGAAGTGCAGCATCTGGCATCATATTGAGTATGCCTATATGAAGTGCCCGGATATCTTGTTGACTTGCCTGGCCTGGGCGCAACACAACCTGTCCTTCTTGTTTCAGGCGTTCAAATGTGGGTAAATTATTATGGGCTATTAATGGCATAGATATTAACCTTGTTCATCCATGGCTTTTTCAACCAAATTTAAAAAATCAGGTTCACTTTCTACTTTGTACAAGTCTTCCGTTTTAATGGTATAGCCATATTTTTTTGCGATGGTTTCATAGCGAGGAATACGAGCATAAAAAAGACGCGGAAAAACCCAACGAACAAAGTCATCAGGATTTATCATTGCAACGTATTCAAGGTTATTCTCTTGCATATAAATTTCAAGTTGCTCATCCAGATACTCTGCACGGTAATACATTGGCTTTGGTGCAGCTGTAGCACGTTCAATTAAGCGTTTCTCATCTTCTTTATTGGCTTGGATATAAATAAAAACTGTATGTTCTGCTAGCATATCTAATAAATTGCCATCATCCAATTCACATAAACTCCCACCTGCATCATTAATAAAATGGTTTAAGCCATATATTTGTTGTGCTTTATTAATAAATTCAGGTACATCATTCATAGCAGCAATTTCAGCTTCATTAAAAAGTTGCTGACGACGTTTGAAATCAGCTAGAGGTAATCCACCATTTTCAGGATCACCGACTTTTCCGAGAAAGGTTGAGACAACTTCCAGATTTTCAAAGGTAATATTATTGTTAATATAGATTGAATCAGAACGTAATAAATCGCGCAGAAAGGGAACTTGCATAGCTTGAATTTTGATATTATCTAGGATAGGTTCATTAAGATAACGAGTACCTATACGGTAGTCTCCAGAATAATGAAACCAGTTACTATTACGTAATATCTTAGAGAGAAATGTTTTTCCAACACCAGACATACCTAATAAAGTAATTGATTTACGCTGCTTATTACGAAATTCTTTAGCCGTTAGTTTCACATTGCTAGCCCGTAGATGAATATTGGGATTATAAACGTATCTTTTCGGTATCTCTATTAAATTAGTTTTTATCTAGCAAGAGTGGGTGATTTAGGAGTAATGCCTATTCTGATAAGTAAAAGTAGATGAGAGCTAGATACAAAAATGGCAACTATCCACTGAGGTTTAGATTTCTTGGGTGAATTAGCTTGAGAGGTCTTTACTTTTTTGCTTAGAAAGAATTTACAGAAATATTTAGTGTTTTGGTTTTAGATTTGGCAAGTTTCAGCCGACACCGACACTTCCTTCAGAAGGTGTAACGATGAACTTTCCAGCGCTGTGAAAAGCAAAAGCCCATGATAAATCATGGGCTTTGAAAAGTTAACTCTTGTTAGAATTTACAATTCATCATCTTCATCAACAAATGTTCCGATTGCTTGTTTTTCTACTTCTTCGATATCACTATCTGCATCAGGGACTACAGCAACTTTAATTTCTGTTTCAACGTCATTTTGTAGGTGTATGAGTATTTCATAGTCACCAATACGACGAATCGGGCCTTCAGGCATTCTAATTTCGCTCGCTTGGACTTCTATATCTTTTGCGGCACAGGCATCAATGATTTCATGAAGAGATACAGAGCCAAATAGCTTACCACCTTGACCCGCTCTGGTTTCAATTTCTAATTCCAGGCCTTTGAATGGTATTAAGCGATCTTCTGCTGCTTTTGTTCTTTTCGCTGCTGCTTTCTCTAAATCAGCACGGATGTGTTCAAAGTCATCAATATTCGTTTTTGTTGCAACTTTAGCTTTCTTTTGAGGAACTAAAAAGTTACGAGCAAAGCCTGATTTGACATCTACTATATCTCCAATCACACCCAAATTTTCAATTCTTTCCATTAAAATTACTTGCATGGTTATCACCTTTATGTAGCTATTAGCTACTTTAAATTAATTCATTTTCTTACGACGGAAATCAACAAAATTGTCAATAACACCAAAGGTCGCAAGTAATACAATCATTTGGATAAACAGTATAAAAATCACAATATATAGACCGATTAACCAGCCAGTGTTTAATTGATACTGTTTAACTAATGCATGTATCAGAGACAAGCCCTGAAACATGAAAATTACTATACCCACCATAATCAATTCAATCATTAGGTGGTTATTTGATACTACAGCCAGTGCAGTTCCAGCAAGGAATACAAGTGCAGCTTGTTTTCCTAGGGTTATTTGACGAAACTCTTCGCCAAATCCACCTGGGTTATAAAGCAACGCTTGCCAGTTTCTCGCAATAATCAATGACACTATCGTGATTAAAGCGAAAGTTGCGGCGAATGTTCCTGTCATCCAGTTTGAGATATTATTGACCATCTCATCAATCTGTTTGTCAGTTTGCTGGTAACTTTGCTTTAGCAGTGGTTTTAGCTGCTCCATCAAAGTAGTCCAATATACTGTCGCATCTGGAATGATGAAATGGAACAATAAAACACCTGCTGTCGCAAGTAGTAGAACTAGCTGTAAGGTTCTACTCCATGATTGTGTCATTGCAAGTACACTTGCTGTTACAACCATTGGTAACCAAGTTGCTAATCCTGCTAGTAAAGCACTGCTGGGCTGCTGGTGTATTGCTGTACTAACAAGTATTAACGCAACAATAGCCAGTACCGTATAATAAATACCTTGTTGCCAACCCTGCCGTAATGTAATCAGCGCAATAGCTGCACTGCTAAAAACGATCAGTGGAGGCATAATTAAGGAGATCAGGGTGGATAAGACAACAAATATTGCTGCCTGCATCCGGCCTGCCATGATAAAGCCGGCCATTTTTCAAACTCCTAATTTTTCTTACTTGTGTTGATCCGTGTAAGGAATCAAGGCTAGAAAGCGAGCACGTTTAATTGCTGTAGCTAACTGACGTTGATACTTAGCTTTTGTTCCAGTAACACGGCTTGGTACGATTTTACCTGTTTCTGTGATGAATGCTTTAAGTGTGTCGAGATCTTTGTAATCAATCTCCTTTACACCTTCTTTGGTAAAACGACAAAATTTTTGACGACGAAAACGATGTGCCATGATTATCTCCTTTATCTACGCTGTTGTTTTCTTTCTGCTTTTTTCTCTGCTTCTTTACTAAGAAGAGAGGCTTTAGTTTCTGCTTCATCACGGCGTATAACCATGTTGCGCAGAACGGCATCATTAAAGCGGAAAAGGTCTTCAAGTTCACTTAGAGTAGAAGAATCACATTCTACATTCATTAACACATAGTGTGCTTTATGTAACTTAACGATAGGATAGGCTAAAGGGCGACGACCCCAGTCTTCTAGACGATGCATACTGCCTTTGTTATCTTCAACTACTTTGCGGTAGCGTTCCAGCATGCTTGGAATTTGTTCGCTTTGATCAGGATGGATCAAAATAACGATTTCATAATGTCTCATAGTATCTCCTTATGGACAAGTTGGCCGCATTTTTATGACTAACACACAAACATTAAAGTTCTTTCGTGTGTTTGTAAAAAAACGCAGCAAGGAGGGGTCAATGACCCGCGAAACGCGGCATTATCATAGAGTGTTGTTTAAAAGTCAACCAATCGATGTGCTTAAAAGCGGAAAAAACTGAGAACATATCCTACACTTAGTTTAACAACAATAAATCTCTATGATTACTTCTTTAAATTATTGAATTGTTAAAAAAGGTACGGGGTACCATAAGGGGTCTCGTTAAGGGTGTAAAGGATTCGTGGAGCTAATAAATTTATAGAGATTTTATAGTTTTTAGTCCAGAAAAGAATTAATTATTTTTAATTTTGCATCTTTTTTGAAAGGTATAGAGTAATTACTTTCAATTTGTTAGCTCTAGAGTAAATAAAATAATTAGTTGTGATGGGTTGTTTTTTTGTTGTCTGCACTTTATAGAGGATATTTTTTGTGAAATGGTCTGTATTATTGATAGATGATGGTGATATTAGTCAAAGTACTAATATAAAGTCATTGCTTGAATCAAAGATTCAGAATGTTTTTATTCACTGTGTTGGTATATCTGTATTTAAAACAAAAGAAAAGGATGAAAGTGCTAACTTATCTGATTTCGATATTTGTATAACTTCTGATCGTGCTACGTCGATATGTTTACAGTCAAAAGTAAAGCATGTTTTTTACTGGGAAAGTTTATCTGATTTATCATCGCAAATAGATGTATTTTTACAGTTATCCAGAACTACTAAACAATTTCCTTTGGATTTAAAAGACTGGAAACTTGTAGAAGTTTTACACAATAGTAAGGATGCAATTATTTATCGTGCTATTGATAAAAATGGACTCGTTGCTGCAATCAAGCGTTTTAAATTTAACTCTCAGCAACTATCAAAGGAAACAATCAAACATTTTCTTGATCGTGTAAAGAGACAGAGTAGTCTTCGCTCTAAAAGACTGGTACATATTTACGATGGTGGAATCTGTGATAATACATTTTATCTTGTTATGGAGTATCTTAAGTATGGCACCTTAAGACAAACTTTAGATGGTTGTGATAAAGAACTGCCTTTAATACATGCTTTGCTATGGTTTGAAGAAGTAGTTTTAGCATTGGATAGTGTGCATCAAGCTAGCCTTATACATCGCGATTTAAAAATAGATAATATTATGTTGCGTGATGATGGTAGTCTGGCACTGACAGATTATGGTATATCAAAAAGAATCCTGTTGGATGCGGGATTTCTTGACGAGAATGAATTGCACTGTTCGCCTCACTACGTTAGTCCTGAACAAGTTAATGGCGAAGCCTGCACTCAAGCGTCTGATATTTATAGTCTAGGTGTTATTTTTTATGAGTTACTTACTGGAGAAAAGCCTTATTCAGGAAAACAGGCGTTTGAACTTATGATGCAGCATGTGATGGCACCAGTGCCGACACTCCCTGAAAATTTTAGCCAGTATCAAACTATGATAGATAAAATGATGGCGAAAAATCCTGATGATCGATTTTTCAGTGCTGTGAATGCAATCGAAGGCTTAGTGAAAGCTGCCTAAGGGGTTTTGATTAAGGCCCTTTTTTAGGAAGAGGCAGATATTCATAAATATCCTAATGATTGCATTTCTTTTCTACATATAGAGGTAATTCTACCCTGTAGTTTAGGTTCTAGTTCCTGTTCCCAGCGCTGGGCTTTGCCCTTGTGGAAAAATTCCTGACCTACACTTTCTCGAAAACCTTCCTTCTCTTCTTGTTTTCTTAGTTTGTCAAACTGGCATGCCTTAATGCTTTTTGTGACAAGTTCAGCATCATATTCAAGGCCTAGAAATTTAATAACTTCACTGAGTATATCAAATGGCTTTGTTAATAGGTCTTCATATCGAAGAGCGTAGACGGGATAGGGGAGTTCACGCATCCAAGAGGATACGTGGATATTCCATGATAATTGGGGAGTGTAGAGGCCTTTGTTCGGAAAACGCATTAAAGACTTATTGTCTAATAAGGTATCAACTGCATCACTATCGCTTGCTGAGTTGTAATGGTTCTTAAAAGACAGCGCAAGATCTCTTGGGTCGCGAACTATATAAATAGCAGCGCGAGTAATGTCGTGAGGGATTTGAGCAACACCAGATATGTCTATATTACAATCATGCGTTTTTAACATTAAATTACCATCAGCATCTTCAAGCATTCGCATCATTGCAGCAGGTTTAATAAGCGCTTGATCGGTCATCGTCCAGTCATAAATAGCTTTATTTACAATGCCATCATAGTATTCAGGGTTTTTGTCACCTGTTTGCATGATGCTATTAATATGGATTTCACCACCATTGTTATAAGCTGTGATAAGTGCACGAATCCAAGTGTTACCACTGCGTGGAAAGCTGGCAATCCAGGTGATTTTGCTAGTATCGATAGTCATTATTATGATTCTTGATAGTTAGTATTGAAAACAAAGTTATAAGTTTTAGTATTTTCGCCACTTGATAAAATTATATTGCTTTGAAAAGTGTTTGAGTAAGCTATTTAAACGAGAATGATGCTTAAAAGCAATATGTGATTACAAGATCTTTGTTTGTTTGTGTTTATGGATAAAATTTTTATTGATGAATTACTTATTAAAATCAGAAGTCTAAGAATAATCTAAGTAGATATATATAGAAATATAGAATGATAGTTTTTTAGTTTTCTATTTGCTAACAAGGCGTTGTTGTTAAAAATTAGCAAAGCTATTTGCAGTCTGTAAGCTGTAATTAAAGGGGCTTATATTAATTAATGTTGTTTATATGCAACATATTAAAGCAAGTGTTGTTTTTTTTTAACAAATTAGGTTGCAAAAATATTGTTTTATACATAGAGTAGAGGGGCGCTGAGTGAAGTTTGAAGGAAACTAAACAAGGCTTTTTACTAATTATCGGGGTTAATTCGATGAAAAAAGATATTCTTATTAAAAGTGCGATTGCAACTGCAATCGCTGCAGTAACAACTGTTACTACAATTGCTGATACAAAGCTTTACGGTCGTTTCCGTGCAGGTGTCGTTTGTACTGATGATGGTTCTAATGATGATTGTGGTTTAGAAAGCCGCTCTTCACGTTTCGGCATAAAAGTAAGCAATGAGATCAGTGATGGTTTAACTGCATTTGGTCGTTACGAGTTTGAAGTACGCCTTGATGAAGGTTCTATTAGAGCAAAAGATGATGTCAATAATGCTGCACGTCGTCTTTCATATGTTGGACTAAAAGGTGGATTTGGTGAGGTTTCAGTGGGTTCACGTTGGACACCTATGTATAACTATATTGCTAGCCCTATTGATCCAACCCAGCTTCTTGGTGGTACTTGGGCGCCTCATGGCATTGGCGATTCTAGTGGGTTCCGTAAAGCAGATACAGTTAACTATAAGAATAAATTTGGCTCTGCTAATGTTCATGTAATGCTTCAAATGGATGATGGAGATCCTGGCAGTGACGCAATTGACGAGTTCCAGGTTGGTGGTAGCTTTAAGGCTGGTTCAGTAAATCTGGGTCTTGCTTATCGTGATGTAACTGACGGTGACTCATCTATAGGTCTTCATGCTGGAACGAAGTTTGGTCCAATTGGTCTTGGTCTTTCTTTAATAAATGTAGACTTGGATGGTGCTGGTGATAATCAATCGCTTGGTGCTCTAGTAAGCTATGGCATGGGCGGTGGAAAAACCATCAACTTGACTTACGGTCAAACTGATTTTGATGTTGGTAACACTCCCAGTACTATCTCTGCTGAATACGTGCACAAGCTAAGCAATAATTTCCGTTGGTTTGCTGCTATTGAGAACTCAGATGAAGATTCATCTGCTGATGATATTCTCAGATACGGTACAGGTATGCGTCTAGAGTTCTAATTCTTGTTTTTTAAGAATTGTTCTAAAAAAAAGAGCACCGTTTAGGTGCTCTTTTTTTTTGCCTATTTTATGAATAATGTATTGTATGTGCAAAAGTTAAACAATAATAAATTCACAGGATATTGTTTATAAGTATAATGCAAAGGTATTAGCCTGATTTTATGGGCGTATAAAATATATGCAAACTTACTTTTAGAAAAATCTTTTTTCCCTAATGGGTTTTATTAATAGGTAAATATATTGATGAGTAGTAATACTAATAAATCAAATGTGATTCTGAAGAAACAAAAAGAAGAATTAAGGCAAAGTAATAGAGAGAAATGGCGTCATTTAAACCTACGATTTGGTCACTCTCCGAATGATTTAAAGTTGAGCACGCAACGTATCTTATATTGTCTGGAGCATGACTTAATCGAATTTCTTGCAGGAGCACTTCAGGATTTATTTGTTAGTTTACAAGATAAGGGGTGGTCATTACGGCATCGTATGTACAACCTCTGTAGCCCTTTATTACAATATACTGAAAGAAACTATTTTCAAAAAATATTAGCAGATAGCTCTGGTAAGGAGATTGAGTATATAAGTTTTTCAGGTGCAGTTTTAATGAGTAACAGTGTTAAAAGACTCAGGGTCAATGATGACTTTTTTAAAAAAAATATTGATGAAATCCAAACATTAATACAAGGGTTAATAGAAAAAGGGAAGCTAACTAAAGCACAGGGCTTATTAGAAGTCACTTGTCTTAACCATCACAAATTGAAACCAATTAACCAAGAGTTACAAAGTTTCTATTTCCACTCGAAAAATAAAAGTGCTTTGACCGACTTTATTTCGGCTTTAGAAGATGTTAAAAAGAAACCTATGAAATCATGGTTGGAATTACAAAATAAATCAAAAACTTGGTAAGTTCGTTAGGTTTAAAATCACATAAGAATTGAGATTAGTTTATATGAAGAATAATTTTATTCAAACTTTTACACGCTGTATTTTTATTATAGCTTTTGTTATTTCCGCTACTGGAGTATCAGCAGAAGAAATTTATCGGGTAAAACCTTCTGATAACCTCAAGAGAATTGTTAATAGATTCTATGCAAATAGTGATTTATCGAAATCACAAATATATGTTGGCATCTTAGAAAGAAACCCTCGGGCATTTAAAAATGGTAATATTAATGCTCTTATGAAAGGTCATCGTTTGGTGTTACCCGATGAAAGCACTATACAATTCATTTCAAAAGATTATGTTGAAGAGATCCTCTCAGGTGGCTCAGCTAAGAAGCAAAAGATAAAAAATAAAGCTACTAAAAGATCTGGAGCGAAAAACAACAATAAAATAAAGAAGCTAAAGAAGAGGCAGAATCAACAAACTAAGCAAATTAATGATTTAAAGCAAGAAGGGAATGAGCTTAAAAAAAGACTAGAGGCTTTGATTGCAGAAAAAAATGTCAGAGACACTAAGTTAGCAAAGTTAGAAATTTCACTTAACAATACTATCAAGGATTTAAAAACAAAAAAAGACAGTAGCCCTGATGACCTATCAAATAAGATTGATAAACTAGTAAAATATAAAACTGAAAAGCTTCTTAATGAGAATGAAGCCTTGCAGGAACAGTTAAAAAAGTCAAAAAGTGAGTTAGCTGAAAAAAGTAATACAACGATAGCTCTGCAGCGACGTTTTGATGACTTGCGGGATCATCAAGAAAAGAAGAGTAAGGCTCAACTTTCAAAGAGTCCACAAATTATTTTTCCTAATTCTAATAAGAAATCTAATAATCTAGAAAATGGTTCGTTTTGGAGTAAACTCCCTTGGTCACTGGTCGCCTTAGGTTTATTGGTTTTAAGTTTGATTAGCTGGTTATTCTTGAGAAAGAAAAAAAATGATGATTTTAATATCAGTGATGAGTTTGCAGATGCTGGAGTTAATCAAGCGAGAGATTTAAATGAACAGTCTATTGATAAAACCTTTGAAGAGGTTCCACTTGAGTCAACAATTAAATTAGATATGGCTAGGGCTTATATCGATTCAGGCGATATAGTAGCAGCGCAAGAGATTCTCCAAGAAGTTATTACGAATGGTAATTCAGATCAAATAAGACAGGCTGAAGAAATTTTGTCAGGTATCTAGTAAATGGATCCAGTGGATAACTGGAATATCGCTGGCTTCCTGTAAATGTGTTTGGCAGCCGATATTGGCAGTTACTATCAACTCAGGTTTATTTTTAAGCAGATTTTTTATTTTATTTGTTTGCAGCTTTCCTGAAATTTCTGCTTGTAAGATTGAGTAGGTTCCAGCTGAACCACAACACAGATGCTGGTCAGTTACTGGAAGCAGTTTATGTCCACAATCATTCAGAATAGTTTCCACTATGCCATTGATTTTTTGTCCATGTTGTAATGTACAAGGTGGGTGCCAACTGATATTCTGGCTTTCTTTTGCTGATAGCTTTGTATAATCTTCTTTAATGATTATCTCTGAAATATCTTTACAAAGTTCCGATACGCGTCTTGCTTTATCTGCATATTCAGTATCATCTTTTAAATGATGAGCATAATCTTTGACCATTGTGCCACAGCCGCTAGCAGTGATGACAATGGCTTCTGCACCACTTTCAATTTCTGACCACCAAGCATCGATATTTTTTTTCATAAATACTTTTGCTTCATCTTCTTCAGATAAATGCTGACTGACAGCACCACAGCATCCCGTATTTTTTAATGATATAAGGGAAATACCTAAGTTGTGTAGAACGCGTGCAGTAGCTGTATTAATATCAGGTGACAGTGCAGGTTGTACACAGCCGTCTAGTATTAACATTCTACGACTATGTTCCGTTAGAGGGACTTTTCCTTTGCTGACTTTTTTTGGAATTTTCTTGCGGATGGATTTCGGCGTTAAAGGTTTGAATAATTGCCCTGCCTTTAGTAAAGGTGTGAAGCGATGACGGTATGGTAAAATATTGAGTAATAACTTTCTTTTGAAACGTTCATTAAAATCTCTAGGTACTTTTTTATCGATGAGTTTACGACCGATATCAAGTAAATGACCATATTCAACACCTGAAGGGCAAGTTGTTTCACAGTTGCGACAGGTTAAACAACGGTCTAAATGAAGTTGTGTGGAGCGAGTCGATGTTTTACCTTCGAGTAATTGCTTAATAAGGTAAATACGACCACGTGGTCCATCTTTTTCGTCACCTAAGAGTTGATAGGTTGGGCAGGTAGCATTACAAAATCCGCAGTGAACGCAGGTTCTTAAGATTTTGTTGGCGAGTTTGCCGTCTTCAGTTTTTAGTAGGTCTGACGAGAGTTCTGTTTTCATAAATTCTCATACATCCTGCCAGGATTAAAAATCCCGTGTGGATCCATTTTGTTTTTTAATTGTTTGTGCAGATGCATTAAAGGCTCTTCAAGTTTTGGAAAATGAGGTGTTCCGGGTGCATTCCCTCGAAATAAAGTAGCAAATCCATCTCTGGATTTGGCAATACTTTGGATAATGTTGGCAGGCATATTAGAGTTAACCCAGCGTTGCGCACCGCTCCATTCGATTAATATATTGTCATCAATCCGAGAAATATGGCTTGACCCAGGGGGTAAAGATAAGCGCCATAGTGGTTTATCAGTCCGCCCAAAAAAATGATGCTGTTGGTCCCTGATTTCTCGCCAGAAGTCTTTCGCATCAGATAGGACTTCTCCTTTAATCAGTTGCTGAGTATTTTCTAGTGTTTCAGTAGAACCAGAAAACCTTATATATGCTTGTTGATCAAACCATACGGTTGCACTTACTGGGTGTTGCTTACTGCGTAATTCTTGAAAGAAATCCAGCCCTTGCTGTTGGCTTGCATCAAAACGAATGGTTAGGTCATGGCTAGGTTTCGGCAAAAGTCGTAAAGATACACTTAAAATAACACCTAAAATACCTTGGGAGCGGACCATTAAACGAGACAAATCATAGCCTGCAACATTTTTCATCACTTGACCGCCAAAATTCACAATTTCAGCATTGCCGTTAATCATTTGTACGCCAAGAATAGCATCACGTATTGATCCTGTGTAAGCACGACGTGGACCGCTTATTCCTGCCGCAATAGCTCCACCGATGGTTGCATCTCTGGTATAAAGTGGGGGTTCAAAGGGTAGAATTTGTTGTTGTTCTGCGAGTAGTTCTTGTAATTCGCTTATGCGTGTTCCAGCTCTAACGGTGATACATAACTCAGTAGGTTCATAGGAGATAATGCCAGTGTGTTTACTGATATCCAAGGGCTTTCCAATGACTTCATTACCATAAAATAACTTGCTCTTGCCCGCATGAATAAATAGAGGCTCTTTGTTGTTAATAGCGTCTTGAATCTGCTTTTGGAGTGTTGTGCTTATATCATTATCATCTTTTATTTTCATTTCAAGATCTTTCATATTCAGTGCGTTGAGTTTGTAGATATGTCAAAATTTGACGATACGTTAATAAAATTAAAGCAGTTACAATTGTGTAAAAAAGGGGGGGGTGCCATATCATAATAAGCTCTAAAAGCGTGGTATATCAGGGTGTGGGAGTTCACCATTATGAACATGCATGCCACCAAGTTCAGCACAACGGTGTAATGTCGGTATGGCCTTCCCAGGATTTAATAAAGAGTCAGGATCAAACGCATGTTTAACAGCAAAAAACTGGCTTAGTTCTTGTGGTGAGAATTGTATGCACATCTGGTCAATTTTTTCATGACCAACACCGTGTTCACCTGTGATTGTTCCACCGACCTCAACGCATAATTCTAAAATATCGGCGCCAAATTTTTCAGTCACTTCCAGCTCACCTGGAATGTTTGCATCGTAAAGGATTAATGGGTGCAAATTGCCATCACCCGCATGAAATACATTGGCAACACGTAAGCCATGTTGCTTAGATAATTCACTGATTCTTTTTAATACATAGGCGATTTGCTTGCGTGGAATAGTGCCATCCATACAATAATAATCGGGAGATATTCGACCCACAGCAGGAAAAGCAGATTTTCTGCCTGCCCATAAGCGAGCCTGTTCTTCACTAGAGTTGGCAATCACGACATTTGCCGCATTGGCTTTTCTTAGTGTGGTTTCGACAATCGCAATTTGTTCATTGAGTTGCTGCTTGTCGCCATCAAGCTCACACAGTAAAATAGCTTCAGCATCCAGTGGGTAATTAGCTTTGGCGAAATCTTCAGCAGCATGAATGGCAGGTTTATCCATCATTTCTAACCCTGCTGGAATAATGCCCTCAGCGATGATCTTAGCCACCGCATTTCCTGCGTCTTCTACCTTATCAAAAGATGCCATTAATACACTGACTTTTTCAGGTTTAGGTAATAATTTAACAATGATCTCAACAATAATACCCAACATGCCTTCTGAGCCTGTGATCAATGCGAGTAGATCTAAGCCCAGTGTATCAAGTGTTTGAGAACCGAGAGTGATAATCTCACCATCAATCGTAACGATTGTGACTTGCTGAACATTGTGTACAGTTAAGCCATACTTAAGGCAATGAACCCCGCCAGCATTTTCAGCGACATTGCCACCAATAGAGCAGGCTATTTGTGAAGAAGGATCAGGAGCATAATATAAACCGAAAGGTCTAGCCGCTTCGGTGATGGCCAGGTTTCTAACCCCTGGTTGAACACGAGCCATTTGTTTTTTTGTGTCAATTTCAAGGATTTGATTAAAACGCGATAGCCCTAAAATAATGCCCCCTTCGTGAGGTAACGCACCACCTGAAAGACCCGTGCCTGCACCTCGTGCAACAATGGGTATTTTTAATTTAGAGCAAATACGGACAATGCTTTGAATCTGCTCAATAGTATCGGGTAGAACAACAGCAATTGGTAGCTTTTGATAGGCCGATAAACCATCACATTCATACGGTTTTAAATCTTCTTCAGAAGTATAAAGGTACTCATAAGGTATGATTTCACCGAGTTGGAAGAGTAAATTATTTCGCGTATTTTTATCCAGAGACATTTCGTCATTCTAACCTTTCGTATACACTATTGCCTACAATTTCATGTCGAATTAAAAATTTATTCATCAGAGGTGTTTTTGACACTTTCAATCGCACAAATTAGCGTTATCATGTTAGGCGGAGGTCTTGGCGCGTTAATGCGCTTCTTGCTTTCAAATGCTGTCACAAGTGGCTTTGGTAGTGCATTTCCCTATGGCACAGTGACTGTTAATGTGTTGGGTTCTTTTGCGATGGGACTGTTAGCTGTTTTATTGATGGAACGGATGCAATTTGATCCTTTGATTAGACTGGGTGTTTTTGTGGGATTTCTCGGTGCATTTACCACATTTTCCACATTCTCAATGGAAACGATGAATTTATTCGAGCAGGGACAGACCATACGCGCACTTCTTAATATGTTACTGAGTGTCATACTGAGCGTATTTGCAGTTTGGTTAGGTGTTATTTTAGGAAAACAATTTAGTTAAATAACTATGTTAAATAAGAGTTTAAAAGAATGTTAGATATAAAAATTTTAAGAAATGACGTAGAAGCTGTAGCAAAACAATTAGCAAGACGCGGTTTTCAACTTGATATAGCAGAGTTTCAGTCATTAGAAAATAAACGCAAGACATTACAAACAGCCACCCAAGAATTACAGAATGAGCGTAATGTACGTTCCAAATCTATTGGTCAAGCGAAAGCAAAAGGTGATGATATTCAACCTTTATTGGCAGAGGTGGCTGACCTTGGTGATAAATTAAAAGCAGCAGAGCAAGAATTATCTAAGTTGCAAACTGAAATAGATGAAATTGTTATGGGCATTCCTAACCTTTTAAATGATTCAGTGCCTGAGGGTAAAAGCGAAGAAGATAATGTAGAAATTAGCCGTTGGGGAGAGCCAACTGAATTTGACTTTGACGTAAAAGACCATGTTGACCTTGGTGCAACAAAGGGTTGGATGGATTTTGAAACAGCTAGTAAAATTACAGGGTCTCGTTTTGTGGTGATGCGAGGTGAAATGGCGCAACTACATCGGGCGCTTATTCAATTTATGTTAGACACACACACCAGTGAACATGGCTATGAAGAAGTTTATGTACCTTATCTGGTTAACGAAGATAGCCTTTATGGAACGGGGCAGTTGCCTAAGTTTGCAGAAGATTTGTTTAAGATAGAAGGCGAACAGAACTATTATTTAATCCCTACGGCTGAAGTTCCTGTTACTAATTTAGTTAGAAATGAAATAGTAGATGCCAATCAACTACCGATGAAATATACCGCACATACGCCTTGTTTTCGTTCTGAGGCAGGTTCTTATGGTAGAGACACAAGAGGCTTGATTCGCCAACATCAGTTTGAAAAAGTAGAGCTATTACACTTTGTAAAACCTGAAGATTCAGATGAAGCATTAGAGCAATTAAAACGCCATGCTGAAATTATTCTAGAAAAACTAAAGCTACCTTATCGCACGATGGTTTTATGTGCAGGTGATACTGGATTTTCAGCGAATAAAACCTATGATCTGGAAGTATGGGTGCCAGCCCAGAATACCTATCGTGAAATTTCGTCCTGTTCTAATATGAAGGACTTTCAAGCGCGTCGAATGCAAGCACGTTTTCGTAACCCAGAGACCAAAAAACCAGAGCTTCTGCATACCTTAAATGGCTCTGGTTTAGCAGTAGGACGAACCTTAGTGGCGATCATTGAAAACTATCAACAGCAAGATGGTAGCATTCGAGTACCTAATGTTCTTCAATCTTATATGGGGAATAAAACCGTATTAGAGCCTGTATCAAGTTCACTATAAATCGTTCTTATAAACTCAAATATAGGTAATGGCACCCCCCCCTTTTTTTGATAATTGCTTTAGTAGCCCCGCTCCTAGCATATTGAGGCATTCAAGTTGCTTTTCTAAGTAACAAGTGCTGAAAAGCCTGTCGTGACCAAGCGCAAAGAGTTGTTGATGTTGTTCGACTCTCAGTTATTTTCGATCATAAAGCATCTCTCATGCTTGGTATTGTTACTAGTAACTCTCCCTTATCAGTTTTATAGATAAACAGTAATAAGCTACCAGTAGTCTGATTGTTTCTGATAAAGATTGATGTTTATCAGAAATACGGTAATCTCTGAAGTATTATAAAAATAATTGGTTGTAATAAATTTATTAATACGTTCCCCGATAACGATATTAACTGTTCTAAATCCTATTACATATGCTTTTAAGTAACTTAATAATAGAAATAATTACATGTTTAAAGCTAACAAAAAACAACAGGGTTTTTCCCTGATCGAAGTGTTGATAAGCCTTCTTTTACTTGGTGTTGGTATGCTTGGTTTAGGTGGATTACAAGTTGCTTCTATTAAAGGTGCAGAGAATGCACATACCCGAAATATTGCCAATCAACTAGCATTTGATATGTCAGATAGAATGCGTGCTAACCGTGCAGGGTCTATCGCAGGATTTTATGAAAATAGTGTCAGTTGCACAACAGGTGGTATTCCAAATTGCCGCCGAAGAGGAGTGGTTTGTTCGACTCAAGAAAGAGCGGAGTTTGACACCAAAGAAATATTATGTGGTATGAAAGTAGGCGTATATGATAGGTCTGGTGGTATTAAAAATTCACTTCTGGGAGGTGATTTAGAGGTATCCTTTCAGCCTGCTAACTGTGTAATGGCTAATATTCCTTATAATAATGTAGCTTATCAAATCAACATTACATGGGATGAAAGAAACCTACATCAGAGACAAAGTGACAACACACAGGATCAAACAGTAACAGTATGTGTAAACCCAATAAATTAACTATGAAAATTAAAATAAAAAATACAGCTAATCATTTAAATCTGGACTCTCGTTATCAGGCGGGATTGTCTTTGGTTGAACTCATGATCTCGATGGTTATTGGTTTATTCATGTTAGCTGGGGTTATCACTAGCTTTGTTGGAACCAAAGACTCAGATCGAACACGCAATGCAATCAGTGAGATGGATGCTAATGCAAGTGCCGTTTTTTCAGTAATGCGTCAAACAATCTCTCACGCGGGTTATACGTCTATTCATGGTAAATTACTGGATAAAGGTTTTTATACTAGTGGGGATGCTGCATTAATTAATCCTACTTGTCGTGATGGCACAATGCTAAGGGATGTGCAGACTCCAGGGGCAACCCAAAAAACAAGAGATCGTTGGAGAGGAGATACGATTACTATCGTTACATTAGCAGATAACCCTTGTCTTCCAGGAAACCCTTCTTGCCCAGGTAATGAAGTAATACAAAATCCTGAGGCCAAAGTATTTACAGACTGTACAGGTGGTGGAGCAGAACGTGATGCACGTACTGTTCAATGTAGTGCTGATGAGGTAGCCGGTATGGTTGACCCAAGCAATGCTAGAATCTATAGCACCTTTAGACTAGCTGGTCGTACTTTAAGGTGCGATGGCAGTCGAGGTGGTACGCAACCACTAGTAGACAATATAGAAGCTATGCAAATAATGTATGGTGTTAGGCAAGAAAATGGAACCACGCTATACAGTAGAGCGGATGTTGTAGAAGCTGATACTAACTGGCATTTAGTGACCAGTGTACAAATAGGCTTATTGTTGCGTTCTTCTGAGCAGAATTTATTAAAAAGTGATGGTCCAAGTAGGTATACTCTTCTAGATCGAAGTATGGTAGTTACCGAGCTGCGTCGCTTATACCGTGTTTATACCACCACAATTAATTTAGCTAACCAAAACAGGTGATAGTTACCATGAAATTATCCAATAAAAATAAACAGATACCATCATTTTCTAAAAAACAGCAGGGTGCCACTCTGTTTACCACATTGGTTTTTATGGTTTTAATGACCGTTGTTGGTGTGTCAGCCAGTAAGGTTTCATTGCAAGATATGTATATGGCAAATAATGAACAACAACGTATGTTGTTATTTCAAAAAACAGAAATACGTTTAGATGAATTTACGCAAACACAAAGCTTGGTACAAACCTTTTCTTCAGATGGAAGTTTTCAAGCGAATGTATCAGGAAAAGAGCAATTTAGGTTTACTAATACTGCTTTACAAAGTGAAGGTGTTACTCAATTCATTAATAATCTGCCTGTACTTTACCCCTGTGAAAGTCAAGGTCGTGGAACCAGTTTAGGTAATGGTGCGCCTGCAGAGTGTGATCTCTATGACTTTCAAATATCCTCGAGTGCTGTTAATACAAGTGCAAGTGATAAGCATCATCGAGGAGCCGGTAAAATGGTGCCTAAATCAGGAAGTAAGGGAAGTATTCTTTAAAAAATATAAGAAGCTTTCAAAATATAAATAATTTATAAAAATAAATATTGGAATACTGTCAATTATGAAAACGGATAATAACAATACAAGTCAAAAGTCTTTTTCAGTTAAGCTAATACAAAGCTTATTGCTGTGTAGCTTTTTAACTACGGCTCAAGCTGATGATACCGAGGTGTTTTTTACTGAGAGTAAAGTCAATAGTAATGTGCTATTCATTATGGATAACTCGGGTAGTATGACAGAGGCAGTCGCTGGCACAAATTTCTCTGATGCTGAGACTATTCCAAAGTCATATACAATAGCAAACAACTCTCAGAATACGGCGGTTGAAGACCGTCTACAAAATACCTTTGCGAATGACTGGGATGATATCATTGTTGATAGTTGGTGGAAAACAGGCATTCGTTTTCCAAATATTGATATTCCAGAAGATTCAACCATTACGAGAGCATTTATACGGTTTACAGGAAGTCAAACACAAGCGACAGTTGAACCAGCAGACTGGGCTGTTAATGTTGGTTATCCTATGACTATGAATATTCATGTTGAGGATAAAACGAATCCTCATAAATTTAATAATGGTCATCGAATTCATGATAGAGAATTAAATGATGCAAGTGTTGATTGGCCTGTAGCCATACCCAATGCGGTTGGTGATACTTTTGACTCTGCAGATATTAAAGATTTAGTGCAGGTTATTGTTTCTAAAGATTCTTGGGAGTCAGGAAAGGCAATCGCATTTGTTTTAAAAAATGATGATAATGGTTTACGTTATTTTTACTCTGATGGCAATTCAGCGCCAGTATTGCATATTGATTATAGAGCAGCTGGTGAAACTAAAACCCGTATGCAAGTGATGCAAAGCGCTTTGAAAACAGTTCTAAAAGATGCTCCTTCAAATTTAAACGTGGGTATCATGAACTATGGTAGTGCGGGTAATAGAGATAAAGCCAATGGAGTGAAATTTCCTGTCATTGCGCTTAATAAATTGGCACGACCTATCGTAGAGAATTCTTTGAGGGTTGGTGGTACGCCTAATTGGAGTATCAGTAATATTCCAGAGCCAAGTGATACAGTGACCGTAAGAAACTATCTTACCGAAATTGCTGATAGCTGGGATCCTGTGGGAATAACACCTATCGTAGATTCTCTTTATGAAGCTGCACGCTATTATCGTGGTGATACACTATATTGGGGTAATGCAAAAGCACGAAAACCTTACGCAGCGCATCCTAGTACCTATGCACACCCAGATCCTGATCCAGATAATATTGAGCCGCTTAGAAATCTTGATCGCACACTTGTAAGTGAGTGTGGTGGGAATCCAGGATATACCACAAAATATGATACGCCATGGTATTCAAGTAAAACTGAGTGGAATACAGGCACGGGTACGCATAAATGCCCCGCGACGATTCCTCCTGCTAGAAATGATGCAGGCTCTAAAGCGAATTGTAATATTACACCGGATATAAAATATCAATGTGGTGATAGTGAGTGGGATAACTGTCCTGATGGTTGGGTGAGTGGTTATTACCCTGAAAAGACATGTACAGGTGTGGATGAGCTTGGTAATCAAACAGGTTGTGATGATCCAGATTATGTGAATGGTCATTGCCGTAATGATAATTATGACACGCCACATGATGTAAGCTGGTGTAAATATAGATATTGTGCTCGTTTATATGAATACCCAGAACCACCAGAAACACCAAAATATATTTCACCCATCGTTGCAGGTTGTCAAAGCAATAACATAATCCTAATGTCAGATGGTAAACCTGAATATAAAGGTAGTGCAGCTGAAGGTGGTGGAATTAATAAAAAAGCTCGATCTGCTAATAAAATCGTTAGCCTTACAGGCCAAGGCTGTGTTGATGAACCATTTGGTTATAAAAGTGGTAAATGTGGTTCAGAATTAACACACTTTCTTGCAGATAAAGCTAATGATCAAGCTTCCGATATTGATGATAATCAAACGATAAATACGCACGTCATTGGTTTCTCTTCAGGTATTACACAAAATGCTGAAAATTACTTAAAAAGTCTGGTTACTTTAGAAGATGATCCTAATACAGCAGAAAGAGAAGGTTATTTCTCAGCCACAAATGAGGCTGAATTAGCAAGAGCTTTTCAAGAAACATTGGATGAAATTGCTAAAGAAGCACGTTCTCAGGCTTCACCTGGCTACAGTGTAAATGTAAAAAGTGGTTTAGAGCATGAAGATGATATTTATATTCCAGTATTTAATAAAACCAGTGGAGCACTTTGGAATGGTAATTTAAAGAAGTTTAAATTAGTCGATACAAATAATCACCGCTTTATAAAAGGTAAAATCACTAAAGCAGGAAGTTCTTCTGGTGCTGGCTATATTGAAGCGATGGATGAATACGGTATTTTCTTAGAGACAGCGTGGGATGAATGGTCACAAAGTGATAGTGCCGATGGTGAAGATGTAGAAGCGGGCGGTACTGCGAGCTTACTATTGCACCCAGACTCACGGAACCTTTATACAGATGTTGCTTCTAATAATATTTCCGCAGGTATTAACCAACTTAAATTTACTAATGCAAATATCACCCAAGAAATGTTGTTTGATGCCGAAGAACTAGAGTTGACAGATGAGGCGGCAACTACTTATCGTAAGCAGTTAATTCAATTCATCCGTGGTTGGGAAGCAGGCCAATATAATCCAAATGCTAATCCACCAGTAGGTACACCACGCAGACATATGGGCGACATGCTTCACTCAGAACCTGTTGTTATTACTTATCCTGGTGAAAATAAGCAGTATATCTTTGCTGCTACCAATGAAGGTTATATTCATGCTTTTGATACAACAACAGGCGCAGAAAAGTTTGCCTTTATGCCAAAAGAACTCTTTAAGATTATTGAGGGGCAGTTCTCAGGTAGAGGTGGTCATAAATATGGTATTGATGGCAGTATTAGTTACTCTCAAGAAGGCGGTCAAACGATCATTTACTTTGGCTTACGTCGAGGTGGACGCTCTTACTATGCATTAGATGTAACGAATATTGATAGTCCTAAGTTACTATGGAAAATTGATAACAATTCTGCTGGTTTTTCTCGATTAGGGCAAAGTTGGTCAACACCATACCTTGCAAGAGTTAAAGATGGTAATGAAGTAAAAGTTGCTGTTATATTTACAGGTGGTAATGATCCAGCATCTGATTATGGTAGTGGTGATGGTTATACATCAGGTAGTGTTACAACCGACATTACATCAACTATGGGTGATGATATTTATATCGTTGATGCAAATACGGGTGATTTACTCTGGAATATGCGATCTGATATTGACACAACCGTAAATCATGCACTACCAGGCGGCGCAAGAATACTAGATGTTAATCGTAATGGTTTATTAGATCGAATTTACTTTGCTGATACAGGTGGTGATATTTGGCGAATAGATCTTGATGAAACATTAGGTGATGATTCTGTGTTAAGCAAAATTGCCTCTTTAGGTGGTGCAGGTGTTCATGCTAGAAAATTCTATAATGAGCCAGATGTAGCTTTACTACGTTCTAAGGGTAAACCTATATTTTCGGTGTCAATTGGTAGTGGTCTTCGTGCGCATCCTATGAATGATGTGATTGAAGATCATATGTTTGTATTATTGGATGAGTCTCCTTTGACTCCATTACCTAATGACTATGCTGATAAAATAGTATTAACGGATTTAGAGGAAATTAGTATAATCACCTCTGGTGAGGAAACTATTACTAAAACAGTTAATAAGAGTACTAGTTTTGAAGGTAAGAAGATTACACAGGTGCCGGGTAAACGTGGTTGGTATGTGACTTTCGCTGAGTCTGGTGAAAAAGTATTGGCTTCTTCTCTTACTTTCGAAGGAAACTTGTTATTTACAACATTAGTGCCAAAGACAACGAATATTAGTGCAACCTTTTCAGAATGTGAGGCTCCTGCCACTCAGGGACGTCTTTATGCAATGAGCTTACTCACAGGTGAAGCAAGTGTTGATGTAGATCGGAATGATACACTCACTGATAATGATATTTTTGATACAGTTGCTCTAAGTGAAATACCAGGAACACCTCAAAGTGTCTTTAATAAATTGGTTTGTGAAGCTGGTGAGTGTACTCACAATGTTGATATTCGAGTAGGTAAGAAAAGCTCTGAAATCGGCGTCAGTAATGTTGAGCAGATGGAATCAATCTACTGGAGTGATCCAGAAGTGAAATAAGCCTAAACTTCCCTGATGAGTAAAAAGCCTCTGTATTTCAGAGGCTTTTTTTTGCTTATTCGAAATGTGTAAAACAGTAGAAAGTGAACATTAAACTTTTAGCGAGAAGGAAGTTCTTTTATATACAAATCTTGTTTACTGTAAGGGATTTCAATATTTTCTTGATTGAATTTCTTATAAACAGCACTATTTAATTTGTGCATAGTTCGACCACGCAGTTCAGGTTCTTCAATCCAGCAGAGTAATTCAAAGTCAAGACTGGAATCTCCAAAGTTTCTGAATCGCACTCTAGGTACTGGATGTTTAGTTACAAGTGGTTCTTGATCTGCAATGTACATCAGAATTTCATCAACTTTGTCGATATCTGTACCATAGGCCACACCAATTTTAACTCGTATTCTAAACTTTGGATTAGGTCCGCCGCTTTGGTTGGTAACTTTACTGTTACCCATAATGGAATTAGGTACAGTCACTTCTACATCATCACGAGTAATTAGTCGGGTACTGCGCAGCCCAATGTGAGTTACCTTGCCTCGTTGAGTACCATCAAGAACGATATAATCACCAATTTTATAGGGGGTGTCAGCGAGTATAAAAACACCTGAAAATAGATTGGCTAGCGTATCCTTTGCCGCAAAACCAACTGCAATACCAACGATACCAGCGGATGCTAGCCATGCAGTCATATCTATTCCCCAAATTTGGAAAATAATATAAACAGCGATGGCAACAATGACCAGTTTTGAAAGGTTGTCAAAAAGAGGCAATGTTTGTGGTTGGATCAATCGAATACTTTTATTATCCCCCCCCCATGCTAACTGCTGTAATATAATTTTTGAAAAACGGATTAATGCAATCGTCCAGATGATGACACCGAGTGATTTAAATCCGAAAATTAAATAGTTTGTTAGCTTCTCTGAAAGAGGCATCATCTTGATGCCAGTAGAAAACCCGGTAATGAGTAGTGAGTAGTAAATGGGTGGGCGAGCAATGGCTAAAATGCGATCATCTAAATAGGTTTTTGTCTTTTTGGTTAAGAACTTTAACACTTTGAAAATTACCCAAGATAAAGTAGATGCAACAATAAAAGTAATCAAAACGGTTGCTATACCCTGTGCCCATGGATGCCCATCAAAATACTCTAGAAAAGGCCCTATGTAGTGTTGGAGAAGTTCCATAAACTATTTAATCCTCATGCCGACTTGCGCACCATTGTCTGGGTTTAAAATAAATAAATCTTTACCCCCTGGACCTGCTGCTAACACCATACCTTCTGATAAGCCAAAACGCATTTTACGCGGTGCAAGGTTTGCTACCATGACGGTCATCTTTCCTTCCAAATCGACAGGGTCATATGCGGATTTTATTCCTGCAAAAACATGACGTTGTTCGTTTCCTAAGTCCAACGTTAATTGGAGTAATTTATCCGCACCTTCTACATGTTCAGCTTTAATGATTTTAACAACACGTAAGTCAATTTTTGCAAAATCATCATATTCTATGGTTGGATTAATAGGGTCTTTGTCTAATTGAGAGTCACTTGTTTTTTTGTTCCCAGTCTTTGCCTGTAAGGCTGCCGCCGCTGCAAGGTGTTCTTTATTAGCTTCTAACATCGCATTAACTTTGTCTTCTTCAATGCGTGTCATTAACGGCTTAAACTTGTTAACTTCAGTACCGAATAATGGTGATTTAACACTATCCCAATGTAACTCTCCTGCATTTAGAAATGCTTCTGATTTTTCAGCGAGTTCTGGTAAAACAGGTTTTAAGAAAACCATTAGTGCGCGGAACATATTAATACCTTGTGAACAGATATCCTGTACTTCTTGTTGGCATTCTTCGTCCTTAATAAGTACCCAAGGCTGTTTTTCATCAACATACTGATTGGCTAAATCAGCAAGTGCCATAATCTCACGCATCGCTTTACTGTAACGTCTGTCTTCATAAGCTTGGGCGATACTGTCGCTGGCATCCGTAAATTTTGTATAAAGAGCAATGTCAGGAAGAGAGTTAGATAGTTTTCCATCAAACTTCTTACTGATAAATCCAGCACAGCGTGAAGCAATATTGACCACTTTACCAACCAAATCACTATTAATACGTTGTTGGAAGTCTTGTAGGTCAAGGTTAATATCATCCACCGTATTACTGAGCTTGGCGGCATAGTAATAACGTAAAGGTTCAGCGGGGAGATGGTCAAGGAAAACGCGAGCTTGGATAAAAGTGCCGCGAGATTTAGACATTTTTTCGCCATTTACCATTAAAAAGCCATGACAGAATACGCCTGTAGGAATTCTGAAATCAGCTGATTTTAAAACAGCCGGCCAGAATAGAGTGTGGAAGTAGGCGATGTCTTTACCAATAAAGTGGTAAAGCTCTGTCTCAGAGTCTTTGTTCCAGTATTCATCAAAATCAGTTTTAGTACGCTCACAATAGTTTTTGAACGATGCGATATAACCAATCGGTGCATCGAGCCACACATAGAAATACTTGTCTGGACTGTCATCAGGAATATTTGGTATTTTAAAGCCCCAGTAAGGTGCATCACGGGAAATATCCCAGTCATTCAAGCCACCATCCAGCCACTCATTCATTTTATTGGCAATTTCTTTTTGTACGGCACCACTATTAACCCATTCTTTTA
>CAZWEA010000010.1:0-30163 GCA_964632635.1 uncultured Cocleimonas sp.
TTATCGCCAAGGTGTCGTAAGAAAAGATTAAGTGGAAACTTAGTTAATGAAAAAGACGAACGTTGGTTCGCCTTTTTTGTGTCTGTTAAAACGTAATGGCACCCCCACCTTTTTTACAAGATTAGCTCCTAAAACAAGATAATTATGTTGAATATTTAGTAGAATGCCTTTTCTTGATTAGATTGGAATACCAGTGAATAAGTCGTATTTAAATATTTTTCTTTATGGAGCTTTGCTCTGTCTAACAACTTTATTGGCTTCTTGTAACGGGGGGGATGATAAAGAGAAGGTCTCAAAACAGAGTAAGCCTAAAGCTGAAGGCAGTGAGTTTCTGTATACGGGTAAACTGGTATCAGGAATAGAAAAGTCACAAGAGCCACAAAGCCAATTGCTTAAACAGTACAAAGAGAAAGTTAAGAATACTTTGGCGCTGCCTATTCCTATCTTATTGTTAGATAAGGGTACACTTAACAATAATGATATGGCTTATCAGGCTCAGTTAATTGCGATCAAGAATAATCAATTCATTCGCTATATTAAACATCCAAACACTAAGCAACCGCTTAGAAATGAGATCATGACGGTGCGACCAGTTTTGGCTTCTGATAAGAATTCGACGAATAGTAAAGGCTTATCTCAGTGTAAACCCGATTCTTGTTTTCGTGTTGAGATGTATAATTTCTTCTTTAATTTATCGAGTGTGGCGTTTGTGGATACCTCGACAAATAAAGTCGTGGCGTTAAGTCAATACTCTGATGCGCAACCTGATTTAAACAAAAACTTGATAAAAATGGCGATCGAAATTGCAAAAAATTCTGATTTAGTTAAACAGGAATTGGGTGATGCCAAAGTTGAGCCAACGATGTCAGAAATTAAAACTTCGTTAAAAAATTCACGTTGTGAACGATCACATCATTTATGTGTGGCACCAACTTTCGTGGTTGGCGATAAAGCACTCTGGGCAATTGTTGATTTAACGGATGGTGATTTGGTTGGAACACGCTGGACTGAATTGGGCACTAGTGGCCCACCTATTGAAATTACAGAAAGGCAGTTAGAAAATGAATTTGTATTCAGTCAGTTTTGTGAGAAAAGTACGCATTATAAAAAAGGTGATTGGCAGTTTGATTATCAAATAACTTCATCAGATGGTTTACAGTTAACCAATGTGAAATTCAAAGATAAAACGGTAATGAAAAGTGCCAAGCTTCTTGACTGGCATGTCAGTTATTCAACACGAGAAAACTTTGGTTATTCTGATGCGATAGGTTGCCCTCTGTTTTCATCAGCAGTAGTTATTGCATATGATGGACCGCAAACAAAAGTGATCAAATCAAAAGACTCTGATGATGATACTGGTTTTGCTTTTGTTCAAGATTTTAGGCAGCCGCCTTGGCCCAGCCCTTGTAATTATCGCTATGAGCAACGTTTTGAGTTCTATAAAGATGGACGTTTTCGTGTGGCAGCAGCTGATTATGGTCGTGGCTGCGGGACGGATGGAACGTATCGTCCAGTATTGCGAATTGATATTGAAGTATCAGAAGGCGAAGAGGAGCAATTTTCTCAATGGGATGGGTCGCAATGGAAAAGCTGGGATAAAGAACAATGGAGCTTACAAACAGAAAAAAGTAACTACACCGATAAAGGCTATCTGTTTAAGGTGAATAACAAACAAGGGCAGGGTTTTTATGTGGAGCCTAATCGGGGACAATTTTTAAATGGCTCTGGGCAGTCTGATGGCTCCAAAGGAGATTTTGCCTATACTTATATTACCGTTAATCATGCGGATAAAGATGAGGCAAAAAGTGATATGGTTACCATCGGCTCTTGTTGTAATACAGATCACAAACAAGGGCCAGAACAATTTATGCAACCTGCAGAGCCATTAGCTAATAAGAACTTAGTGATGTGGTATGTTCCGCAGATTAAGAATGATGGTGCAAAAGGTTCGGAATATTGTTGGGCAGATACAAGGGTAGAAAATGGCATTCCAAAAATTAAAGTTTGGCCTTGTTATGCGGGGCCGATGTTTGTACCAATACAATAACAACCTCTATCACGGGCAAGTGATGTGCTATCGTCGTGTGGCTATGCGGGGATTAGGGTATATGGCACCCCCACCTTTTTTTAACAATTGATGCAGATAATGAACAGTAAAGTACTGAAAATACTCCTCCCTTTAATCGTTATAGCGGCTATCGCCACTGCAGCTTACTTTTATTCAATTAAAGCGGATAAAAAGAAAGAAATCAGCAGTGTATCAACTGTTAATTATAAGTTTGGTGTTACCAATGCATGTCGCTCAATTCCTAGTTTTATCCGTTCCCTAAAAATGAAAGCACCATCGCTAGATTCAAGACAACAAGATGAATCAATAGGGCTGCTAATACGTGACAATGCACAGAAAAATAAAACATGGCAACATAAATCCTGGCTTGATTCTGGTTATATCGGAGGCTTTGATAGAGACCAGAAAGGCAATATTTACGTCGCGCCAATGCCCTATGTTAGTCTTTTAAAAAATCCACCAGAGAAACAAAATCGGATTTATCAGATTGATGCGGGGACAGCTAAAATGTCATTATTTATGAAGTTGCCCACACAGAATCCACCGAATGCAAAAAATCCATTTGGGACTATGGGCTTATATTATGATTGTGATACACATTCGCTGTATGTTAGCTCACTGGCTGGTTCTTTGCCGATGAAAGAAAGGGGAGTGATCTACCAAATAGATGTTCGCACTAAAAAAATTCTCTCTAAATTAGAAAATACCGATGCGATTGGTGTGGGTGTTTTTAATAGCAAAAAGGGAAAGCGTCTGTATTTTGGTTCAGCCAGAAATTCACACCTTTATTCAATCGGATTAGATAAGAAGGGGCACTTTAAAGGTGATAAAAAATACGAGGTATCACTTTCACAAGTAAGAGGCGGTGATACCACCGTGATTAAAAAAGTGCAGTTTAGAAAGTTTAAAAATAAAATGATTATGACCTTAAAAGAAGTTGAGTTTGGTTTTCGTTTAACCGCAGAGAATAACCCGAATAAGAAAAAATATGCTTTTGAGTTAGATGAAACCAATAACAAGTGGTTATTTCAAGGGATCAGTAGAGATTGAATAATGTCATATCTAATCAAGGTTTTAGTATGAATGGCACCCCCCCCTTTTTTTCAAGATTGCATTCTAAGTATGCATTAGCACTGCTGTTTGGCATCTTATTAACAGGATGCTCCCCTGAGAAAGATATAGTGAAGCAGGGGGAAACACTCTTTAATAAAACACATATTGGTAAAAATAATGTGATGGGTTGTGTTGCCTGTCATTCTGTAGCTGCAGGCCAACAGATAGTTGGCCCATCCCTTGCGGGTTTAAAAGATAGGGCAGCATATATGGTCGAAGGAAAATCAGCAGAAGCTTACATTAAGCAATCCATCATTAATCCAGATGCTTTTATAGTGGAAGGTTTTATGCCTGCCACTATGTTCTCCCATTATAAAACAGAGCTGAGTAGTGAAGAAATAGATGCGCTAGTGGCTTACTTATCTCAGTTGTAGTTGCAATGATGGCACCCCCCCTCTTTTTTGAAGATTGAAAGGGGAGGCTTTAATCTCACTCTACACCCATCCATTGAATAATGTTAAACTAGGTTTATGCAATGTTTACAAAAAAATACTATATGGAATAAGCTAACAGGGGTTATTTTCATACTACTGTTTCTATTTCCTGTTAGCGGTATTGCTCAACCAATAGATTTTAAAGGCTTTAAATTATTGGGTAATCCAGCAGCTTATCAGGTGACAACTCGAGTTGAGTTTCAGTTAACCGATTATATGCGTGAGGCTTTGTTAAATGGGCTTACCTTAAATGCTCGGATACAGTTTCGTTTAGGCAAACATCGAAGTTGGTGGTTTAATAAAGATACACCTATATTGACCGTGCATTATCAGTTGAGTTATCACGCATTGAGTCGCCATTATTTGCTGACAAGAAACGATACCAATGAACATTGGAATTTTTCTAATCTTTCTGCTGCTGTTAGAAAGCTGGGAGAATTACGAAAGTATAAACTGCCTGCTATCACAGATAAAATTGATAAAGATGGTGAATTTTATATTTTAGCGGTGGCGGATTTAGCGCCTTCCTCATTGGATTTACCCTTACGGATTCAATCTTATTTTAGCAATGAATATAAGCTAAGCAGTGAAGGTGTTCTATGGCCCCTGCCCTAAGAACATTCGTATTCCAGGTTTTCCCTGTTGCTATTACATTCATTTTATTGGCAACCTCTTTCATCTTGCTCGGTATCTCAACCAGAAATCCACAGCAATCTGGCGTAATTAATCAATGGTTAGTGCCATTGAATATCATTATATTACTGATTCTTACCAGTTTAATTATTTACAATGTTTTTAAGGCCTTAAAACATTTAAGAGCACAAAGAGCGGGTTCGCGTTTCACCTTGCGCTTGATGTATGCCTTTGCTCTTTTGACAATTTTGCCCGTACTGGTTGTTTCCTATTTTTCGATGAATTTTATTGGAGATCGAATAGACAATTGGTTCAATGTGAAAATCGAAGGTGCTTTGGATGATTCTTTGGAGTTAGCGAGAAGCTCATTAGATGTCAGGATGCGACAGCATTTATTTAATCTAGAGAGAGTCGGAGTGGCACTTGCCAAGGTTGATGAGTTTGACTACAGCTCTTTCATAGATCGCCAACTTAAGGCGATGGGAGCCTATGAAATTGTATTAATGGATAGTAATAAACGGATTCTTGTTTACAGTGGTGATGAAGTTGGGACAATACTCCCGCACTTTCCAACGGATGATATTATTAGGAAGCTGTCCAGTAGAGGCTATATGTATCAATTGGAACCCGTTGGAAAAGATGGTCTTTTTTCACGTGTTGCTTTGAGTCTAACGCTTGGCGTTAGTAGTAAAACACTGACTTTAACCGCTTTGTTTCCATTCTCAGAAAAAGAGATGATTTTGGCGGATAGTGTTCAAGATGCTTATAATCAATACCAGGAAGGCAACTACCAAAAAGAACAAACTAAAAAGGGTTTTAGAATAACCTTGTTGTTAATAATGCTGTTATCCATACTGTTTTCAATATGGGCCGCATTTCTATACTCCTTGAGATTAACTAAACCAGTACGAACTTTATTAGAAGGAACAATTGCAGTGGCATCAGGTGACTTACAAAAGAAGTTGCCTGTAATAGAAAATGATGACTTTAGCCTATTGGCTCGCTCTTTTAATACCATGACAACACGATTATCTACGGCGCAAAAAGAAAGTGCAGAAAGCCAGCAGGTGATGCAGCGACAACATGATTATTTGACTATTGTGTTAGGTAGTTTGAGTTCTGGTGTTATTACATTGGATGATAAATTCATTATTCGTAGAATCAATTCAGCAGCAAAACTTTTATTGCAATTACCTATGCAAGAATATGAAGGTGAATCTTTAGAGTTGTTGTGTGGTGTTAGCAATGATTTGATGCCATTTTATGGCGCGATTATGCCTTTTCTAGAGAAAGCTGCGGAGAATAAAGAAGAGAATAAAAACTGGCAAACTGAAACCACATTAATTCTGAATGATAACCGACGTACTATTGTTTGCAGTGGTACAGATTTACCTGAGTTACTTGATGGAGAGCATGGATATGTACTCGTTCTTGATGATATTAGTGAGGTAATTCGAGCTGAGCATGATGCAGCATGGGGCGAGGTCGCAAGGAGACTAGCTCATGAAATCAAAAATCCATTAACCCCGATAAGACTATCTGCAGAGAGATTACAGAAACGAATTAAACCCATATTAGATGATGAGTCTGCTGATTTGCTAGAAAGGATGAGTAATACTATTGTCAATCAAGTAGATAGTATGAAAAAAATGGTGGATGCTTTTAGTGAATACGCAAGAGTTCCTGAGCTTAAACTGCAAGACATCGATATTAATAATTTAATATTGGAAGTGGCTGACCTCTATCGTATAAATCAATTTAATGCAGAGATAGATCTTGATTTGAAAGAAACTCCTATACTCCATGTAGATGCAGATAGGATAAGACAACTTTTGATTAATTTAATTAAAAATGCATTTGAAGCAATGAGTAAAGATGAAAAAAATGATAAATCAGTTTTAACGATTTCTAGCTATATTGATGAATTAGGCAATAATAAAAAGCAGTTTATTTTAAAATTTGCTGATAATGGTCTTGGAATTGATGAAGATCTTTTGCCCCATTTATTTGAGCCCTATAAAACCACAAAGACTCAAGGTGGTGGGTTAGGCTTAGCAATTGTGAAAAGAATCGTTGAAGAGCACCAAGGGAATGTTGTTGGTAAAAATAATGAAAATGGTGGAGCTAGTTTTATTATTTCTTTACCTCTAAATTCCTAATCGTGTAGAGTTACCCCTTAAACTTGGTTAAATAATATGACAGCACAATATATTTTAGTTGTTGATGATGAGCCTGATATTCGCACGTTGGTGAGTGAAATTCTTCAGGATGAAGGTTACGAAGTAGAAACCGCAGAAAATGCTGAACAGGCAAAAAAAATACGCAGACAACGACGTCCTGACCTTGTTCTTTTGGATATTTGGATGCCTGGTGAAGATGGTATTTCATTATTAAAAAATTGGCAAAAAAATGGGAACCTGTGTTGTCCTGTGATTATGATGTCAGGACATGGGACGATTGAAACTGCTGTTGAAGCAACTCGTCTTGGCGCGCATGATTTCATTGAAAAGCCTTTAACGATGGCTAAAATGTTACTTTGTATTGAGAATGCACTGCGTTCAGAACAACTTGTTCAAGAGAATAAAAGTTTAAGAGATCAAGTTGAATCCCCTCACTACCCTGTTGGTAGCAGTGAGTTAATGCAAACTTTGCGCGAACAGTGCAAACGCATTGCTAAACATAATAACTTGATTATGATTTATGGTGAGTCAGGTGTTGGTAAAGAAGTATTTGCTCGTTATATTCATGACAATAGTAAAGGCAGCAACCGTGTTTTTGTAAAATCAACAGTCTCATCTTTTAAAGAAAAAAATGTGAGTAAAGAAATTTTCGGCTGGGAAGATGGTGAGAAAGTAAAGTATGGTCTGTTAGATGAGACGCGTGGCGGTTGTTTGTATCTTTCTGATATAGCCGCTATACCTGCTGATTCACAGCAACGACTTTTAAGTGCACTTCGTGAGGGCTTTTATACAAGAGTCGGCGGAGATGAACATATAGACTTAAGTTTGACTATAATCGTCTCGTCCCAACATGACCTACGTGACGATGTTGAGGCTGGGTTATTTGATAAGGAGCTCTATTTGAAGCTCAGCATTGTTCCTATCATGATACCTAACTTACGTGATCACCCAGAAGATGTACCAGAGTTGCTAAGTTACTATGTTGATAGGTTGACGGAAAGTGATGATTTACCCTATCGTCACTTCTCAGTTTCAGCCCAAAACTTTTTGCGTAACCATAATTGGTTTGGGAATATTCGTGAATTAAGAAATACGGTGCAACGTTTATTAATTATGGGTACTGAATCAGAAATTACTCAAGAGGAAGTTAAAGAGTCTATCGGGACAGAAATTCCAATATTTTCACAGGTAATCACACAGAGTCCTGACAGCCTTTTTGAATTACCATTACGCCAAGCAAGAGATCAGTTCGAACATGATTATTTAGACCATCAATTGAAGCAGGTTGGTGGTAATGTGAGTAAACTCGCAGAGTTAGTACAGATGGAACGTACACACCTTTATCGAAAAATGCGTTCTTTGAAAATCGATCCAAAACAGTATGGTAAATAGTCTTGTATTTTGTAATTACTTGGTACGCTAAAGCTTTATGAATATCGTTATTCTAGGTGCAGGGCAGGTGGGTAGTTCACTAGCAAGAAGTCTTGCAAGTGAAGATAATGATATTACCATTATCGATTGTGATAAGGCGTCGCTGCGAGAATTGCGTGAGAAACTGGATGTTCATACTCAGTTAGGTTTTGCATCACACCCTGATATTTTAGAGCAGGCTAATGCAAATGATGCGGATATGATTATCGCAGTCACAAATAGTGATGAAGTTAATATGATGGCTTGTCAGATTGCTTACAGTCTTTATCGCACTCCAACAAGAATAGCCAGAGTAAGAGCAGCTGGTTATCTAAAACATCAGGAATTGTTCACACCAGAACTTATCCCAGTCGATGTGCTCATAAGTCCAGAACAGTTGATAACAGATCATATTTTTCGCTTAATCTCTAATCCAGGTACATTACAGGTTCTAGACTTTGCTGACGGAAAAGTACGTTTAGTCTCAGTTAAAGCCTTTCATGATGGTCCGCTTGTAGGGCATGAAATAAAAGATATTAGTGAGCATCTTCCTGATATTAAGGTTCGTGTTGTGGCAATTTTTAGGCAAGGGAAGGCCATTATTCCTAATGGGCAAACACAAATAGAGCCCAATGATGAAATTTTTGTTCTGGCAAGCGCTAAGCATATTAGAGCGGTTGTAAGTGAGCTACGCAGTGTGGATAAACCTTATAAACGCATAATGATTGCGGGTGGAGGTAATGTAGGGAGGCGATTAGCCGACGCACTTGAAGAGGGGCGTTATAAGGTAAAAATAATAGAGAAGTCTCCTGAGGTAGCGACTCACTTAGCAGAGTCCTTAGATAAAACAATTGTATTGGAGGGTGATGCAGCTGATGAAGCATTACTCTTAGAAGAGAATATCGAAGATATCGATATCTTTTGTGCGCTTACAAATGACGATGAAGCAAATATATTATCTGCAATGTTAGCAAAGCGTCTTGGCGCAAGAAAAGTTATGTCTTTGGTTAATCGAACCGTTTATGTTGACCTAGTTGAAAGTGGTAATATTGACCATGCTATTTCTCCTCAACATATTACTATCGGGGCATTGTTAACCCATGTTCGAGGTGGTGATATTGTTTCGGTTCATTCGTTACGCAGAGGCGCAGCAGAGGTAATTGAAGTCATTGCTCATGGTGACAAAGAAAATTCTAGAGTAGTGGGTAGAAAGCGAATAGATTTAAAGCTGCCTCCAGGGGCAACAGTTTGTGCAATAGTAAGAGATGAGGAAGTTATAATGCCTCATCAAGACACGGTAATAGAAGATAATGATCACGTTATATTATTTCTCTCTGATAAGCGTTATATCACTGCCATAGAAAAAATATTCCAAGTTGGTTTGGATTATATTTAGCCCACATGCAATTTTTAGTAATACAAAGAATCCTTGGTCTACTACTAGTCATATTTAGTTTTTCTATGCTGCCACCTGTTGCAGTGGGTTTGATTTACAATGATCTCTCTATCACACCATTTATAAAAGGCTTTTTATTGGTATTTATTGTGGGCGCTATTATGTGGTTCCCAGTTCGTAGTAGAAAGCGTGAGTTGCGTTTACGAGAAGGGTTCTTAGTTGTCGTTTTATTCTGGACTGTATTAGGTGTATCTGGTGCAGCGCCTTTAATGTTTTCTAATGAGTTGCAAATTAGCTTTGTGGATGCTGTTTTTGAATCTATCTCTGCTTTAACTACAACGGGAGCCACGGTAATAGTAGGGCTTGATGACCTTCCTAAATCTATCCTCTTTTATCGTCAACAGTTACAGTGGCAAGGTGGAATGGGGATTATCGTTTTGGCAGTGGCGATACTACCCATGTTAGGAATTGGTGGTATTCAGTTGTATCGAGCAGAAACCCCTGGACCTGTTAAAGACTCTAAACTAACTCCAAGAATAAAAGGTACGGCTAAGTTACTGTGGATTATATATGTGGCATTCACAGTTGCTTGTGCTTTGGCATATTATTTTGCAGGGATGAATATTTTCGATGCTGTTACGCATAGCTTTTCGACGATAGCTATTGGTGGGTTTTCTACACATGATGCCAGCATGGGGTATTTTTCGAGTCACACAATAGAGCTGGTTGCAGTCGTTTTCATGTTGTTATCAGGAATTAACTTTAGTTTGCACTTTATGGCATGGCGTTCATTAAGTATTAAAACTTATCATATGGATTCTGAATTTCGATTATATGCGGTCTTGATGATTGCTTTGACAATTATTAGTCTTGCGTATTTATATTTTATGCATACTTATGGGAGTTTTACAGAGGCTTCTTTTCATGCCATTTTTCAAGTTGTATCCATCGCAACGACTACAGGTTTTACAACCACAAATTATAGTTATTGGCCAGGCTTCCTACCTGTGCTTTTAGTGTTTGCTAGTTTTGTAGGGGGTTGTGCGGGTTCCACGGGTGGTGGCATGAAGGTGATTAGGGTTCTGTTGTTATTTAAACAGGGCTGGCGGGAGATTTTACGTTTAATTCATCCTAATGCTAGAATTGCTATTAAGCTAAATAAAAAACCTGTTGATCGAAAAGTCATTCAAGCGGTTTGGGGTTTTTTCTCAGTTTATATTGGCATATTTATCGTCTTTATGCTGATCCTTATGGCAGCAGGAATGGATCAAGTGACTGCTTTTTCTGCCATCGCTGCAACACTTAATAATCTCGGTCCAGGCTTAGGAGAGGTTGCCGATAACTATAAAAGCGTCGGTGATTTTTCTAAGTGGCTACTCTGCTTTTCTATGTTACTAGGACGCTTGGAGATATTCACTCTACTTGTTGTATTAACTCCTGCATTTTGGAAAAAATAAAATGCCCTCAAAACGACAGAAATGGGATGATGCTTATAGGGATGCAGATTATTCAGGAGCTACAGCTGCTCAAGTCTTAACTGATAACCTTCATTTGTTGCCCGTTGAAGGGGATGCGTTAGACTTAGCCTGTGGTCGTGCGGGTAACGCTCAACTCTTAGCTCAGCAAGATTTAAACGTTGATGCTGTGGACTTTTCTACCATACTGTTAGAAGGTTTGAGCTCTTTTGTTAAAGAGCAGAGGTTGAATATTAACTGTATTCAACGGGATATTGAAAGCGATGGTCTCTCTGATAAAAAATATGATGTTATCGTTGTTAGCTACTTTTTAAATAGAGAGTTATTTTCTGAAATTATTGATGCATTGAAACCCAACGGTTTACTGTTTTATCAAACATGGTCACAGCTTGCTGTTGATGACAGTGGGCCAGGTAATCCAAAATTTAGATTAGAAGCTGGTGAATTACTTAAACTCTGTGCGTCAATGCGGGTTCTCTTATATAGTGAAAATGGTAGGCAGGGGAAAGTTACCCGTGGATTGCGCAATGAAGCTTTAATTATTGCTCAAAAACAATGAATGTTGTGTATATGGCATCCCCCCCTTTTTTATACAATTGTATTTCAGGTCACTTTAAAAATGCAAAAACGAGTTGATTATGTCTGATTCTAATATCGTCAATATTATCTGTATGAAGTGGGGTACAAAATACGCTGCTGATTATGTTAATAAGCTATATGGAATGGTTTCAAGAAACCTAACAATCCCTTTTAGGTTGGTTTGTTTTACGGACGATATTAGTGGTATTAACGAGAAAGTTGAAACACGTGATTTGCCACCATTGGATTTACCTGATGGTGCGCCTGAAAGAGGTTGGAATAAATTAACTACACTAAAGAGTGGTTTTGGTGGTTTGACAGGAGAGGCTTTGTTTTTAGATCTTGATGTCGTGATTGTCAGTAATATTGACGAACTTTTTTCCTTTCAAGCTGAGTTTGCCATTATTCGTGATAGTAAATTTAAAAAACGTTTAATTGGTAATTCATCGGTTTATCGATTCAAAATAGGGAAGTACAATGATGTACTCGAATATTTTCAAAAGAATTTTTCTAAAGTGCAAAGTGATTATCGAAATGAACAAGCTTACTTGACAGATCAAATCGATCAGAAGGGCGACCTTAGTTTTTGGCCAGAAAAGTGGTGTCCAAGTTATAAATATCATTGCATGCACCCTTGGCCAATTAATTATTTTAAAGATTCTTTCATACCAGAGAACGCAAAAATTTTAATTTTCCATGGTCACCCCGAACCACAAGAAGCCATTGCTGGCATTACGACTAAGTGGTATCGGCATGTACGCCCCACAAAATGGATAGAGGACTATTGGCGCGAATAAAATCGCCTAGTAATTTATCTATGTCAGTTAGGAAGAAAAGTCGATTAGAGCGTTTGCTATCATTTAACCAGCACCGTAAAAGAAAGGGGGCGTCTTCAGTTTATAAGCAAACTCACGCTGATGACTTTAGCGCATTAAAATCTAAACTAATTAAAGAAGGTGAAACCCACTATACCCACGGTTCCTCAAAAGACATTCAGACACATATTTCATCTCTTAGAGAAGAATTTAGTGGTCAGTCGGAGTTGCTTTATTACCATGCACAGTTGATTGTCTATATTCGTCGTGAGTTTAAAGTGAAAGAAAATGTCGCGGCCTTTGAAGCTCTTTGGGAGACTGAGCTAGACTACCTTTTGAAACACTTAAATACTCGTTGGTTGGTGTCTGCTGCGGATACTTTTGTCGATCACTCCAATGATCCATTAGCTAAGAGTATGGCCATGAATGTTATTACACTGGTTAATACAATTAAACTGCATGAGACAGAGAGATATTTGCAGTGTGGAGAAACAAATTCTGATGATTCTAAGAGACGAAATACATTACAAAGTGAACGTGTTGCGTTGCCAGATGGAATGTCAGCATTTGCTGTGGGAACAGATGACACTTTGAGAAATATGCGTTGGAGGTTAGAGGAAGTTTCAAAGCTACATTTTCTTGGGAAAATGCTTATTGAAGTTTTCAATCGTTTACAGAATCAAGAGTCAGTTTATAAGCGTTTTCGTGACAGGCATACACGCAAGAAAACATCATGGTGGGATGAGTAGATGCTGAATTTTTTTCAAGTGAGGGTCTAGGGTGCAAGTTTTAATCATTAATCTACCTAGTTCTAAAAGCAGACTTAAATTCCAAGTTGAACAACTTAAAAACTTTGGCCTTGATTATCAAGTAATTGAGGCAGTGGGCATTGATACTTTGCTAGAGTCAGATTATAAAGCTCTATCACAGACTTGGCAGCGCCCAATGAGAAATTCAGAAGTGGCTTGTTTTTTAAGTCATAAAAAAGCTTGGCAGTGTGTGTTTGAAAAAAATAAACCCTGTCTTATTATTGAAGATGATGCTTTGTTTTCTAGACATGTAGCGGAGATATTAGAAGAATTAGCCAGTATTTCTGATATTGATTTAGTTACTTTGGAGAATCGTAGTCGAAAAAAAATAGTTAGTAAGAAAGCTCTTTCTTTATGTTGTGACTCATTTCTGTATGAACTTTATCAAGACAGAACTGGAGCGGCAGCTTATGTACTTTGGCCTAAGTCAGCCAAAATTTTAATCGATAAAAGTGATAAAGGTAAAATAGGACTAGCGGATGCTTTTATCAGCTCAAGTTATGAATTAAAAGCATTTCAAGTAGAACCTGCTGCCATTGTTCAATTGGATCAATGTGCTCACTATGATCTAGAATGTGACATAGAAACACAATCGACTATTACGCCTGCTGCAACGCAGCACCCTATACCAGAGAATTTCTTATCAATTCTTAGATTTAAAATAAGACGAATTCAAGCGCAGTTAACAATGGGCTTTCGACAGATATCGGTATCGTACAAAAGCAGACGACGCTTCATAAAAATTAAAAAGCATGACTTTATACGATAATTAAATAAAGGGACTTAGCAAATATAATGAATGATTTAGAAAAGTACTTCGAGGCAAATACAGATAGATTAATCCACAAATGGCATCATTATTTTGAAATTTATGACCGACACTTTTCAAAATTCAGAGGTAAAGAAGTTCACATTGTAGAGTTCGGTACTTTTCAAGGTGGCTCATTACAAATGTGGAAAGATTACTTTGGAGAAAAGTGTAAAATTACCAGTATTGATATTAATCCTCATTGTAAAAAACTAGAAGAAGACCAGATTAAAGTCATTATTGGAGATCAGGATGATCGATCATTTCTAAAAAAATTAGCAGACGAGCTTCCAAAAATTGATATTTTAATTGATGATGGTGGTCATACTATGCAACAGCAAATTAATACGTTTGAAATGTTGTTTGATAGTATTGATGAAAATGGCGTTTACCTCATTGAAGATCTGCATACATCTTATTGGGCAGATTGGGATGGGGGTTATAAAAAGGATGATACCTTCATAGAATATAGCAAAAATTTTATTGATTACATCAATGCATGGCACTCTAAAAGTTCTACGTTAAAAGTAAGCTCGTTTACTAAATCAGTACATTCATTGCATTTTTATGACAGTATTTTGGCAATTGAAAAAAGAACAATCAGTAAACCCACGCATTCAAAAACAGGAACAGCATCTATTCCAGAAATTGATTTTAATAAATCATCGAATGTGGGATTTAAGCGTTTCAAAGAAAATCTTAAACGAAAAATCCGAGCAAATAAAAAATAATAGGATCAGGTTTTAGGCTTGTTTTAAACTATTATTGATCAGTTGTTTTAAGGTGTTCTTTGTACGGTATTTCTTAACTATATTGCTATCAATTTCTACCATGGGTGTTGCCATAAAGTTCTGCAGTGAATCAAAGTCGATTGAATGCTCATCTTCAATAATAAATATATTGTCACTATGGTAAATTTTAGAACTTTTTAAGTATTGATTATTGCTAAGTAATTTTTGTTTATAAACCAGTGCTTCAAGGGGACGTAAAGTCATACCTCTTTGATTGGATTGTACAATATCAATGATGCATTTAGCTTTTCTTTGAGACTGTAAGTAGTCAATATAGGAAACAGTTTGCTTGCCACTGCCTCGATTTTTATTGGGTATTTTTATATCAATGAATGTTTTATAAGCCAGTTTATTTGCTACTTTACTAAATTGGCTTAGAAAGTCTTTTCTTCCCTTATCCTGACCTATAAAAATGAAGTCTACTTCTTTCTTTGTTTCCTGCTTAAAGATAACTTTACTTATAAATTGATGATAGTACGTGAAGTTATACCGCTCACAATCATGTTTATCAAATGACCAGAAGGTATATCCAGCCTCTTGGAGTGAATGAATAAAAGGAAATATTTTAGTATTTTTGTTTACTATATTTCTCATTAAAATGCCTCCTATTAAGGTAGGCTTTTTTTCTAAAAGAAGCTTAAAAAATAAACGATTGTCTTGAAAAATAAAAATTGAATCTGGATGTTCTTTTATTTTATCCATTATCATCTTACGGCACAGTATGTTTCTAAAGGGACGTGGTAACCAACGGAGCATTCTCTTTTTATGGATGATTTCTTTTGGATTAAAAACAGAAATGTGGTGAGTTTTGGTCTCTACCTTTGAAAAGAAATACTCTTCATAATCTGCCCAAAACCCGACCATAAATAGTGTTGGTTTAGACGTCATTAACGAATTCTGCTTATCGCAAAGAGTCCTATAAATAGGAATACCACTGAAGGAAGAAAAGCACTGGCTATCGGTGAAAATCCATTAACCACGCCCAAATCATTAATGGCTCGATTTATAAGATGAAAAACAATGCCGATAATAATACCAATAACAATTTTTGCACCAGCACCACCTCCTCGCGTTGAGCCAAACAAAAAGGGCATTGCTATAATGAGCATTACTATAGTGGAAAATGGTATAGCGAAGCGTTTCCAATAAATAATTTCATAGCGGTCAGTTTTTAAGTCATTTTCTTTTTGAAGCTTTATTATTTTATGTAAAGCAGAACTCGATAGTTGTTCAGGATCTACCGTTGCTACACTTAAAATATCGGGGTTAATGAAATCATTTTTAATCACGCTATCCTCGTGTCTTCTCTTTACTTGAGCCTCTTCAAAGGTGGTGCTCGTGAAGTCTTGAAAAACCCAGTTATTATCTGTTGCCGTGGCTTTTTTACTTGAAGAAAGGGACTCAAGAGCAGAATGATCTTTATTAAAAGTGTAGATTGAAATATCTGATAATTGCTTTTCAGATAACACTTTTCCAATATGCACGATGCTATTCTTCTCTTTTACCCATAAACCTTCACCACCCACTAAAACAATATTTTTATTTTTTAAATGTGCTTTAAAATTACGCGCATGTAAGTCTGTTGCAGGGACTATCCACTCACCGATAATAAATAGTACAATCACCAGTATTAATCCAAGTTTGATGACAGAGAAAATAATTTGTGAAATTGAAACACCTGCCGCCCGCATAGCGATAAATTCTGAATTTGCCGCAAGATTTCCGAGTCCGAGTAAAGTACCAATAAGTACTGCGTTTGGAAAAAACTCATAGAATCTTCCGGGTAGCGTGTAGACCATGTAAATAGCTGCTTGATAGGTGGTATATAAAGCGTTTGTTTTACCTGTTTCGGCAATGAAGGAGAAAAATGTACTTAAAATCACAAGCGCAACCCATGCAAGTAAAATACTCTGTAAAGTAGCGCCCCATAAATACTTATCTAAAATTTTCACTTTAGGTCACCGTATTGTTTTCTCACCAGCCAAAGAGACAGAAGTACAAAGATTAGGTGCGCCCACCAAAGCCCTAGCCAATTTGGGATTTGCTCATTTTCTATCATAGACTTTCCAGTGATAATCAAATTTGCATAAACTGCATAGAGTAAAATACCAATGGCTAGCTTGCCAAAGCGTCCTTGTCTTGGGGTTGTATGGCTTAATGGGAATGCTAATAAAGCCATTACAGGCGCGGAAAGAATAATAGCTATTCGCCAATGTACCTCTGCATGGCTTTCTGGATCATCACTTTTTAAAAGATCAAAGGTGGGTTCTGCTTCAAGATTTTTTGAACTCGTTATTTCAAGTGCGGGGATGTGTATTCCGTGTTCTTTGAATTTGAAAATGTTGTATTCGTTGCTTGTTCGATTATTATCGTAGCGACTACCATTTTCTATTTTAATGATCCGATCTCCCGTTTCAGGGGAAATATAAAGTAATGCCTGTTGTGCAGAGAGCAACATTTCAATATCGTCTTTGCTTTTTTCAGGTGCTTTCTTCGTATCATTGTTTTCCGATGTGTTTTTATTTTCTATGTGCATAAAGAAGCGTTTCATTACAACATTTTCTTCATCAATATCTTCTACAAAGAGTGTTATTTTTTTGCCTCCAGTATTAGTATGCATGAACTCACCAACGGGTATGCCTGAGGCTTCAGGACGTTGTTTGATTTCTGTTTTTATATCATCGCTAGTTTGCTCAAGAGTGGGGATGACGAAGAGGGTCAGAGCAGCCACAAGCAGGGTTAAAGGAGCAACAAAGAGAAAAATACCTTTATAAAACTGTTTTGGACCGATTCCTGAAGAGTGCATTGCTGACATTTCATGGTCACGATAAAAGCGCCCGAATGCGAGCATCATACCAATCAGTAATGCTATGGGTACTAGTTTAATCACACCATTAACTGAGCCAAGAAATACTAGTTTACTTAAAGAGTCTACAGGTAAACTACCACTACTAACCTTGCCAAGTAATCGGACAAAGGTATTACCAACGATGATTAAAAGTAATACCAGAAGTGTGGCAGAAAATGATGCCATTATTTCTCGTAATAAGTAACGCTGAATAATCATTCGCACTGATTTCCGTTTTCCGTTAATTTTTCTTTATAAAAGTCTTTGTTTTCAGAATCATAATATTTGTAACGCTTGTGAGTCCAAAGGTATTGATCTGGGAATTCTTGGGCAAATACTTCGATAATCTGGTTTAGCCTTTTAGTGTCTTTTAGCAGGTCTTTACTGGGGAAGTTATCCAGAGGAGCTAAAAAGCGAACGAGATAACCTTTTCTTTTTTCTTTTGCATCATAAAGCCGAACAAAGATACAGGGAATAACTTTAGCCCCAGTCATTTTTGCTAGTCTAGATGTGCCAGGATTTGTCGGTGTTTCAATACCAAAAAAAGGAACAAGGATGCTGCCTTTGCCGCGGAAATTTTGATCTGTCGCATACCAAGTAGGATGATGATTCTTAATGCTTCTGATCATTTCACGAATATTACTTTTTGGAATAGCTTTTCCATATTGTAACGCCCGTTGTTTTGCGACTAAGTATTCGATTAATGAATTTTGATGGGGGCGATAAGTGCAATGTAATGGCATATTTTGAGCGATGATTCGACCACCAATCTCAAGACTAGAAAAATGTGTTCCAACTAGAATCACATTATGGTCTTTAATTGTTTCTTCAAGGTGCTCAAGACCTTCAATATGTGTTAACTGTTTAATTTGTTTGTCACTGCCCCACCAGCCTAGTCCCGCTTCAATCAAGCCCCTTCCAAGCGTGATAAAGTGTTTTCGGTTAAGTGACTCAATTTCTATAGAGGAAAGCTCTGGAAAAGCAATTTTTAGATTGATGCAGCTAACTTTACGTCGAGACGAGAGGGCAAAGTAAAGGAGCTTTCCTAACATTTTTCCTATTGCCATTTGCCCACGCCACGGTAGAAAAACAATCAGGCGTAGAAGGAGAACACCAAACCAGGTAGGCCAGAAACGTGGGTGTAAAAACTGAGATGTCATGGTTAAAAAATGAGAAGTTTAATCTTGTAAAATATAGATAGTTCCGCAATAAGGACAAGTTGACTTGCCATTATTAGTTGACTCAATTGGGAGAAATACTTTTGGGTGTGCGCACCATAGTGCTGATACATTAGTGGGGCAATGCAAGGGAAGGTCTTGATGGGTGATCGTCACTTCATTGGTAATATTCAGTTTTTTGTAATCCGCTTCTTTGTTAGTATTTGTCTGAGACATATAATGTTCCTTAAATTTAGGTCGTTATTTTACAAAAGTAAGCCAATTTTTATATTTATCTACTTTCCCATGAACAACATCAAAATACAAAGTTTGTAATTTTTCTGTAATCGGGCCACGTGCGCCTGAGCCAATAGGGCGATTATCTAGCTCTCGAATCGGTGTAATTTCTGCGGCTGTTCCACTAAAGAATGCTTCATCTGCGATATAAACTTCATCACGAGTAATTCGCTTTTCAACGACTTCATAGTTTAGATCATTGGCAAAAGCCATTACTGTATTACGGGTAATGCCATTTAGAGCTGAGGTTAAATCAGGTGTGTAAATGATGTTATCTTTAATGACAAAGATGTTTTCTCCGCTACCCTCAGCAACAAAGCCTTCAACATCAAGCAACAATGCTTCATCATAGCCATCAGTAAGAGCTTCCTGTAAGGCTAACATTGAGTTGATATAGTGCCCATTAGCTTTAGCTTTACACATGCTGATATTGACATGATGGCGAGTAAAAGAAGAGGTTTTAATGCGGATGCCTTTTTCCATATTCTCTGCGCCCAGATAGGATCCCCATTCCCAGGCTGCAACAATGGTATGCGTTTTTAAATTGTCAGCGCGCAAGCCCATACCTTCTGAACCATAAAAACACATAGGGCGAAGGTAAGCTGAATCAAGATTGTTTTCACGAACAGAAGCAATTTGTGCTTTGCTAATTTCTTCCTTAGAAAAAGAAATGCTCATATTCATGATTTTAGCTGAATCGAATAAGCGATCTGTGTGTTCTTGCAAACGAAATATCGCGGGACCTTGGTCAGTGTGATAGGCACGAACACCTTCAAAAACACCCATTCCATAATGCAGAGTATGGGTTAGCACGTGTACATTAGCTTCACGCCAAGGCACCATTTTGCCATCAAACCAAATTAGACCATCACGATCAGACATCGACATTGTTAAACTCCTTAAAACCAAATCATATCTATCGGTTGAATATTACAGTTTTAGTGAGTTTTGGACAACTTAATCAGAGCCAGTAATCAGTATAGTGACTAAACAGTAGCTGAGGGGATATGGCACCCCCCCCTTTTTTGGATAATTGATGTTATTGAGAAGCTAATCGTAGTTTTTCAGGGTATTTAATGCCATTTTGTTTTAAGCGCTGGTATTCCGCATAAACTTTCTTTACATAGTTGCGGGTTTCTTTGAAGGGTGGAATACCATTGTATTTATTTACATTGCCAGGACCTGCGTTATAAGCAGCAATTGCAAACTTATAATTCCCATCAAATAATTCTAGCATTTGTGCGATATATTTTATTCCACCTTGAATATTATGTTCTGGATTCCATGGGTCTTTGATTCTTAAACCTAAAGCGGTTTGTGGCATAAGTTGCATTAAACCAATTGCACCAACTCTAGAATGAGCACCCTCATTAAAACAAGACTCTTGACGGACGATGGCGTGAATTAACTCTTCATCTACATTATAGATTCGTGAGTAAATTTGGATAGTATTTTTATAAATCCGTGCTTGTCTACTTAGGTGTGATGAGCTTCTACAGCCAACGATAATACCTGTGTCTCGTCCCTTTGCTTTTACTAGCTGTGCTGGCAAAGAACGTTTGCTGTAGTATTTTTTGGATAGTTTTCTTTTAGTTAATCTTCGTTTAGATTTTTTGTAGCTACGGTCTGACTTTTTCTTTGCTGAGTTGTAAGCGATATTCTTTTTCTTAGGACGTATACTAGATTTATAAGCACCTGACTTCTTTATTCTATAAATTTTAATCAGTTTATTGCCTGTACCTTTTAAGCGCTTACCCGTAAGCAGGGTTGATCCATCTTTGGTAATATATTTATACATGTCCGCATGTGATGCTGTAACACTCAATAAAATCGAGGCACACAGAAAAATACGAATCAATAAAGGGTTTGTGTATATCATTGATTTTTGGTCTTATTATTTATTATTAATTGACACTAAACTTCTAGTCGTATGCGAATAGTAGTTATATCCATCAAGAAAGTCTATATGATTAAGATAGATGGCTCTTGATTACTATGCCTCAATCTAGTTAATTTAACATTCTCGGAAGCGCCAGTGTGAATGGGTCAATAACAGCATCAAAATGATGACCATCATCAGCGACCATTTGATAAGTGCCTTGCATTGAGCCAACAGGTGTTTCCATCATGGTACCGCTAGAATATTGGAAAAATTCGCCAGGCTTGAGGTAAGGTTGTTCTCCAATAACTCCTTTTCCCTTAACCTCTTGAACGCGATTATTTGCATCGGTGATTATCCAATGTCTGCTAAGTAATTTAGCTGCAATATCCCCTTTGTTTTCAATCTTGATTGTGTAAGAGAAAACAAAGCGATCAGCATTGGGGTTAGATTCCGCTTCAATGAATTTTGTTGTGACGGATACTTTAATATTATAATTTTCTTCTTCGTTCATATGGGGTGTTGTTGGTTTAGAGTAGGATTACAAATAAACATTTGTAAATCATTAATATAGGACAGAAAACCCGTATAATCCAGTATTGCCTTAAATAAGAATGGATATGCTTTATCTACATGGAAGCTTTTAACTTCTCTACAATTGGAATAATCCATTCCTGCTATAAGGAGAAATTTGGTATTCCACGGCAGCCAGGGCTTGTGACTGAGGCTAACGCACAGCTTATTCTTGCAGATGATTTTTCTGAGGAAAGTATTCGTGGTTTACAGAGCTTTTCTCATTTATGGCTCAACTTTGTTTTTCATGGGCAGAAAAATGATGAATGGAAGGAGCTGGTTAGACCCCCGCGCTTAGGAGGGAATGCTAAAGTGGGTGTGTTCGCAACACGTTCAACTTTTAGACCAAACCCTATAGGTTTGTCAGTAGTTAAACTTGATGATATAGAGTTAAAGCAATCACAGGTTATTTTACACTTAAGTGGTTGTGATTTACTAGATGGGACGCCGGTTCTGGATATAAAACCTTATTTACCTTATGTTGATTTAATTCCTGATGCCAAGGGTGGTTTTGCACCTAACAAACCCGATAAAATACAAAAAATTGTGTTTACAAGTGAAGCTGACTTAGAGTGCCAACAGGCAAACCAACGACTCGGGCAGGATATCAAATCAGTCGTCATACAGATTTTACAATTAGATCCACGACCATCTTATCAACAGGGAAATAGTGGTGTTAGAGTCTATGCAATGAAACTTTATGACTTTGATCTGAAGTGGCAATACTGTGAAAATAAGCAGATTAAGGTGTTATGCCTTGAGGTGTTGAATGATTTGGGGAAACAATGAAATTAAGTAATCTTTGGGGGTACATAAAACCATTGACACTGTCACTTATCATGGTTCTATTGTTATGCAGTTTAACTGTGTTTGCAAAAGCAAAGGAAAAAGAAGAAAAACCTGGGCCCTCATTAGCTCAAACACACTACGATTCAAAACAAGAAAAAATGGTATTGCCTACATCAGTAACTACTTTACTAAAAAAATATAAGATCCCTAGTAATAATTTGAGTGTTTACATTCGTGATCTTAACGCGAAGACTCCACTACTAGAGCACAATGTTGATGCGTTACGAAAACCTGCATCAACGATGAAGATCCTGACTACCTATGCCGCATTAAAAGAGCTAGGTCCTAATTATTCATGGCGAACAGAAGTATGGCTTAGAGGGGAATTAAAAGATGGAGTTTTACTGGGAGATCTTATTATAAAAGGTTTTGGAGATCCCTTTCTTGTCTATGAAAATTACTGGAAATTAATCAAAACACTACAGGTTAAAGGCTTAAAAGAAATTCATGGTGATATAATCATCGATAACAGTTATTTTGATTTACCACCACATGATTCAGCCGCTTTTGATGGCAAGCCTTTTCGAATTTATAATGTTCAAGCATCTCCATTAATGTTTAATTTTCAGGCAACACGATTTTTATTTAAACCAGTGTTGAAAGAAAAACAAAAGAAGAGCAAGAAAAAACATCTGTTGGGTAAAGTCGACGTTATTCCATATCCAAAAATTAACAACTTCCGTTATGATAATAAGCTTAAATTAACAAATGGACGTTGTCGAAAATCACATTATCGACCCAAGTTTTCACGCAATGAAAAGGGTTTGCTAGTGATTAAGGGAAATTATTCACTAAAATGTAAGCAACAATTCATCTTGCGTGCTGTCTCAAACCCTGAACAGCACGCTTTTAATGCATTTAGAGATTTCTGGTTAGATTTAAATGGCACATTAACAGGTGGTCTAAAAAAAGGACGAGTTAGTGCTGGAGATGAACATTTTCATGTGTATAGTTCTCCAACACTTGGAGAGCAGATTCGTTTAATCAACAAATGGAGTAATAACGTAATGACAAAACAGTTATTACTAACATTAGGGGCTAAAAAATTTGGCGCACCTGCCAGCTTTAAAAAAGGCAGAGATGCCGTTTTACAGATCCTTCAAGAAAATAAAATTGATACCCAAGGAATTATTTTGGAGAATGGCTCTGGTTTATCAAGGCGTTCGATTATAAGCGCCAAACAAATGGGACAATTATTAGAAACAGCTTATCGTGATGCCTATATGCCTGAATTTATGTCTTCCTTGTCTTTGCCTGGAGTTGATGGAACGTTGGTAAACCGTTTTAGAAAAGATGATTTACGTGGTCGTAGTCATTTAAAAACAGGCACCCTTAATTATGTAACGGCGATAGCAGGCTATATGTTAAACAGACAAGGAAAAAGACTTGTAATCGTCGTGCAACATAATGGCAAAAAGACTGGCGCAGGGCGTGGGGTGAAAATCCAAAATGCCCTGTTACGATGGAGTTTTGAGCAGTGAGATATGCACTCCAACTAGTAATTGCTTTGCTGTTAAGTCTATCATTTTCAGTAAATGCAGAGCTCTCTAAAAAAGAGAAAGTCGCGGCGGCAGTATTAGCGGCAAGTAAAGTTAAAGCTAAGAATAAGGGGGCAGAAAATGAGAATAAAAATAAGAACGAACAACCTCGTTTAGCCTCAATAGATGTATCAGGTGTTGATAGCGAGTTAAAGAAAAATATAGAACTCCATATGCCTGTATCCATCCCAGAATGTAGTGCTGATCGTGGTGATATAAAACAATTTTTTAACAGCGTTAAAAAACACTTAAGAAAGGCATCTAGAGCATTGGGTTATTATGACTCAACTTTTCGCTCAGGTGGTTCAGTTGTTGATAGTTGTTGGAAACTACGATTACGAATCACACCAGGTAGACCGACTAAAATCACCTCACAAAAAATTAACATAGTTGGGGAAGGTCGAAATGATCCTTTATTTAAGAAAATACTTGAAAAGCTACCTTATAAAAAAGGCGATGTTTTAAACCATAAGCATTATTCAGATTTCAAAACTCAACTGACAGAAGCTGCTGAGTCACTCGGTTATTTCGAGGCAGAGTTTGAAAAACATAGCATACAAGTTGATCCTTTGCGTTATCAGGCAAAAGTTGCACTTATACTTAATACTGGAAAACGTTATCGTTATGGCAAGGTTACAGTAGATCAAAAAATACTCTCTGATGTGGCTATTAAAAAGTATCTAATTATTAAAACGGGTGAGCCATATGCTACGGAAGATCTTATTAATCAACAGCAACTTTTGCAGCGAAGTGGCTTTTATAAACTCATTAAGGTAGAAGTATTACATCAGCAGGCAAAAAACTTTCAGATACCAGTTACTATTACATTGACATCAAAAAAACGAAATTCCTATAAGTTTAAGGTGGGATTTGGTTCTGATACAGGAGGACGTGTTTCTGCTGAAATGGATCGTCGTTGGACGGGCTCGAAGGGGAAACAGTTAAAAATTAAAGCACAATATGCACAAACGCTATCCGTACTTTCTTTGCAATTAGTTAGCCCACGAAAAAATCCAGAGGATAACTCACTGGTTTATAACATTGATTTTAAGAAAGACTCAAATGATGATGTTGTTAGCCGGAGTATTAATATCGGTGGTAAATTCACCCGCAAACTAGAGAGTGATTGGATTCAATCAGTTTCTATTGGAGCTTTGCTTGATAGAACTCAAGTAGACGGTGAAGAGGAAGTTCAGTCAGAGTTGCTCGTTTTTGGTGTGGGTTTAGAGAAAGTAAAAGCAGATAATTTAATCTATCCAACCAATGGTTGGCGTTTAAAGTTTGGCCTAACTTTGGCAGCTAAAGCTTTATTAAGTGATCAGGATGTTTTGCAGTTTAAGGCATTTGGTAAACATGTTAATAAGTTTGGGAAAGGCAGGTTGTTTAGTCGTTTTGAAATAGGTAGCACATTGGTAGAAGATGGAGATAGATTACCTAAAAGTCTACGCTTCTTTACTGGAGGAGGTACTAGCGTGCGAGGCTATTCCTTTGAAAGTTTAAGTGAAGAGAATTCTTCAGGAAAAGCTAAAGGCGCTAAAAATATACTGGTATTAAGTCTTGAGTATCAACACCCTATTACTGAGCAGTGGAGTGCAGCAGCTTTTGTCGATACAGGAAATGCCTTTGACGACTGGAATGATTATGATCTAAAAGTAGGTGTGGGTTTAGGTGCTCGCTGGCGTTCCCCAGTTGGCCCCGTTAGGATAGATATCGGCTTCCCTAAAGATGATTTCAAGAGACCACAATTACACTTGAGTATTGGGTCTGATTTGTGAGAAAACACTTAAACTCTTATCTTTTTTCTCCACTTGCTTGGCTATTAGGAATGTTACTGATTGCCTTGTTAATTATTGTATTAATGTTAGTCACTCCTTTTGGTGTGAAGATGTTAGCTTCAGCTGCGGACAGCTCTTTAAAGCAATTAACGATTAAAGGTGTTTCAGGGAGTTTGCTTACAGGTTTACATATTGACAAAATTAGTTGGAGTGATGGTGATAGTTTAACACTTGAAAATGTTGATCTGGATTTGCAACAATATAATACTAGTAAAAGTAGACTCGTTGCGAAAAATATTGGAGCTGGAAGTTTAACTATTAATCTTGCGGGAAATAAAGAAAAAGGTGGTGATATAACATCCTTGCCAAATTTTGGATTACCTCTCAATCTAAATGCACATTTAATCCATCTTGATTCTTTGCGGATCACAAAAAATATACCCGATGATCCACAGAGTCAGACCTTGCTTTTTCACGTTAAAAATATCCAGTTAATTAAAGTGACTATCAATGATGGTTACTTACGATATAGAAAGCTTTTAGGTAATCCAATAATAATGGGGGAGCCATTAAAGATTAATGTATCTGAGGGGAGGCTCAATATGAACCAGCCTCATGATATAAAAACAAGTGGGAACCTTTCTTTCAAACAAAAAGATGTTGGTGAAATAGATGGAAATATTCAACTGGCTGGAACACTAACTAATTATAATTTCGAAGGTGAAGTAAGCCACCAGCATGAAAAATTAGGTAAGCAGAAAATTAATTTTCTTGGGCAAGGTGATTATAAACGTATTCATCTAGAAAAAGTTAAGCTCGATAGCCCGCACGGCGAAATTGATGTAAAAGGTAGACTACTTTGGAGTCCAGAATTACGCTGGGCACTTTTAGTTGACGGCAAAAAACTAAGTACCAAGAAATTCTTGCCTGCTTGGCCTGCGGATGTTGATGGTCAAATGCGCTTAAGCGGTACGATGATCGATGGACGATTAGAAAATCACATTAATATTTTAAAGCTTGAAGGTAAAATACGTGAATACGAATTAACACTTGAGGGGAAGGTCCATCAGCGAGGTAGTGTACTAACCACAGAAGATCTCAATTTAAAGTTAGGTGATAATCAGCTCCAACTGACGGGAAGAGCAACCGAACCCTATGATTTAAAATGGCAATTAGATGCTGATGATATTGCTCAAGCACTTCCTCATAATATGAGAAACCTTAAATTATCAGGAAGTTTAAAGGGCAGTGGTGAGCTGAAAGGGACAAGCAAAAAACCTCAGTTTAAAGTTAAGTTGGTCGCCGATAGATTGGTTTATAATGAGTTCAAGCAGGGTAAAGATTCCATCACTCTAGAAGGTGGAGCTGCACTAGTTGACGGTAAAACGGTACTTAAGGATTTGATCCTAAAATCGGGAAATAATGCCATTCGTGCCACAGGGAAAGCTAGTGAACCCTTCAATATTAAATGGCAAATTAATGCAAATAAACTGGAACAATTGTCACCTCAATTAGCGGGTCAAATTAAAGGCACAGGGATATTTACAGGCACCCTAAAAAAACCGCAGTTTAGTATTAAATTACAAGCAAACCAGCTGGGCTTTAACGACTTTAAGCAGGGAAAAGAAACCATTTCGCTTGAAGGTGGAGTCACGTTTGACAATAGAGTTATTCAGTTGAATAAACTGATTGCTAAAAGTGCCAGCAATGAAATAGAAGTTAGCGGGCAAGCAAGTGAACCGCTTAAGTTAGATGTAAAAATTAACGCACAAAATCTCACACAGGTTTCACCTGATATGGGCGGTCGAATCAAAGGTCAAGGACAGGTTATTGGGAGTTATAAATCTCCCATTATTAAAGCCAATATCAGTGCTTCAAACTTGCGCTATAAAAAGACACAACTGGCACAGTCTGAGCTACATATAAAAGGTGAAGTGCAACTGGTCGATGGCGTGCCAATGGTGAAAGAACTTAGCTCTCAAATTGGTAATAATCGCGTCAATATATCAGGCCGTGCTAGCAGTCCATTTGATTTAACTTGGGATATAGATGGTAAAAATCTAAAACAATTAATGCCTGAGTTATCTGGACAGTTGATAGCAAAAGGTAAATTACAAGGCACGATTGATAACCCTATTATCAATGCCAAAGTCAACGCCAAAGGTTTACACTTTAAAGATTTTCATTTAGGTTCAGCGGATATTACGGCTACCACTAAGAATGGCAATTACAATATTAAGGGTGACTTAAAGAAGTTTAAAACTGCAGATCAAAAAATCACAAAAGCTAAGTTTGGTTTAAATGGACGCATAGAAAATCATACCATTAGCATTTCCGCTGACCATGAACAGGTAAAGCTACAATTAAAAGCAAATGGTGGTTGGCGTAATAAGCAATGGAAAGGGGTTGTACAAAAACTAATCGCTGCTGATACTGCTGCGGGTGACTGGAGAATGCAAAAACCCACGCCACTAACTTTGTCTGAAAAAGGTTTTAGTAGTTCGAAGTTTTGTTTTTCAAGCAAGGAGACTCAGTTTTGTTCAGAAGCTAGTTGGTCTAAGGTAGCGGGTATTAAAGCTAAAGGCACTCTAAACAAAACCCCGCTTTCAATGTTAAAGCGTTGGTTGCCAGAGGGCATGGTATTAAATGGGACTGTAAATGGTAGCTACGATATTAAGCAGAATAATGGTAAGCCAAAGGGTAGCTTAAAATTTAATTTACCTGATAGTAATTTTTCGTTTAAAGATTCTGATGGAGAAGAGCAAATACTGGCGTATAAAAATGCTGAGTTAAGTGGCACTATTGATGATCGTACGGCAAAAGTAAAAGTGCGAATGGAGATTGTTAATAGAGGGCACTTGTCATCAGACATAAAAATAAAACTATCTCCTAAAGATGGCAAGCACACCATAAAAGGCAAAGCACAATTCGATATTCCAAATATCAACTGGGCGCAAAGCTTTATCCCTCATAGTCGTGGTTTACGAGGTCAGTTTAATAGTAATGTCACCTTTGATGGCCCAATTAATAAACCTAGAATAGTGGGTAATGCTACACTTAAAAATGCCTATCTAAGGCTGCCCGAAGCAGGTACAGAACTTACTAATATCAATATTAATATACTTGCTGATAAACCAGGGCGTGCTCAATTAAAGGGTAAAATGTTTATGGGTAAGGGCGCTCTGAATGTTAGTGGTGACCTTGATATGAGGGATGTGATTAATTGGAAGGCGAACGTTAAAATTAGCGGCAAAGATATTCGTTTTATGAATACCAATGAAATTAATGCAACCATGTCTCCTGACTTGAAAATAGGCATTACACCAAAAATAGTGACTATCGTAGGAAAGGTTAAAATTCCACAAGCATTTATCAATCTTAAAGATATTCCTGAGACTAGTATAGATGAATCCGATGATGCCTATATCATTGGAGAAAGAAAAAAGGGGGAAAAAGTTTCTGCAATCAGGTTGCAGCCAACCGTTCTTATCGAACTGGGAGATAAAGTTAAGTTGAATGCTTTTGGACTAGCAGCAAAACTATCAGGTGGAGTGAATATTACTCATAATCGCCGCGACATTCTGGCTAATGGCTCATTGCGAGTCACTGAAGGAAAATTTCAAGCCTATGGGCAAAATTTAGAGATAAACAATGGGCGATTAATTTTTAATGGTTCACCAAAATTAGTCGGTATGGATATAAGGGCAACGCGCAAGATAGGTGATAAAACTGTTGGCGTACATTTAGGGGGAAATATTCGTAAACCAAAATCAAAAATATTTTCTGATCCAACGCTACCCGAAAGTGAGGCGTTAAGCTTCTTATTAACAGGTCATAGTTTATCTACCTCATCTGGTAGGGAAAGTGCACTTTTATTATCAGCAGTTAGAGGGCTTGGAATATCTGGGGATGGATCATTAATAAGTAAAATTGGCTCTTCATTAGGGTTAGATGATGTCAATATTGTAACTGGAGATGACCTTAAGAACAGTGAACTAGAACTCGGCAAGCGTCTTGGTTCTAGGCTATATGTGCGCTATCTGATTGGACTGTTTGATCAAACTCAAAAAATTGCTATTGAATACAAAATTAATAAAGTTTTGTCGCTTGAAGCACAAACTTCTTCAGATGATTATGGCTTTGATTTTATCTATGAGATTGAGCGGGATTGACTTTCGAAAGTTTTAACGAGCGAATAAACTAAGCGATACAACGGATATCGCTTAGTCCTAGTTTATCTAAATAGCATTTATAATTAAAATTGAACTTATAATGCTAACAACAAATATTATTTTAATGTAGTTTAACATATCCATATTCTTACCCTCTTTTTTATAATCTACTTTGTTGCTTTTATAACCAAGCAACTAATTGCGCAGAGACTCCGTCACTCTTAATGCTGTTAAGCACATCTAAAGCTTTTGTTTCAGACGGGTTAAATTTAACAATCATTAGATGACACGGCTTTTCTTTTAGATCATTGGATAAAACCCCTTGAATGTCGTTGACGCTATTAGAGAATTGTTCTCTTTGGTTACTATCTAGTGATTCATTAATATGGATAACGATGTCTATTGAATTTTTCATTTCACTACTCCTTTGATTAAGTAAATACTTTCACCTGTTGGCTTGAAAGGAATAATATGTTTATCGTGAACATTCTTCTGTGAAGAAAGTCACATTTTAAAGAATAGTTTTATTATCATGAGGTTTCAGTTTAGTATTAATTGGCATAC
>CAZWEA010000010.1:30263-35856 GCA_964632635.1 uncultured Cocleimonas sp.
CAAGGTTTTGACTAAGTTGGAAAAGATTGACATAAGCCAAAAATTCTCTCTATTTACAGAAGAGTGGACTCCAAAAATCATAGCTGAATCAAATGGTCAGTTGGTTAAAGTAGCGAAAGGATCAGGTGAATTAGTTTGGCATCACCATGAGAATGAAGATGAACTATTCATTGTTTTCAAAGGACGCCTGACCATTCAGTTGCGAGATAGAGATATCAACTTAAACACAGGCGAAATGTTTGTAGTACCCAAGGGTGTAGAACATTGCCCTATTGCTGAACCAGATACACATTTCATGATGATAGAGCCAAGTAGCACGTTGCATACAGGTAAGGATGAATCTAACGCGACAGTCTCAAATGATGATCAAGTCTGGATCTGAAATTACTTATATGGCACCCCTACCTTTTTTAGATAATTGTATAACTGAATTAGCATGCGATGAAACTAAAATTTAGACAAGCCAGATCAACAGACTTAGAAGCGCTAGTTTTTATGCTAGCCGATGATGATGCTATCGGCACAACAAGAGAAGATGTAACAACGCCATTAAACAAGCGGTATATTGATGCGTTTCTAAGTATCAAAGCTGATCCAAACAATGAACTGATCATTGTGGAGTTTTCTGAGCAAATCATTGGAATGCTGCAACTCACTTTCATTCCTTATCTGACTCATATCGGCTCATGGCGATGTTTAATCGAGGGCGTACGAATCCACGCAGATTATCGGGGGCAGGGACTTGGTGAGAAAATGTTTGAATGGGCTATAAGTCGCGCTCAGGAGCAAGGTTGTCAGTTAGTACAGTTAACTTCTGATAAACAACGTCCTGATGCGATTCGTTTTTATGAAAAACTCGGTTTTACTGCTAGCCATGAAGGCTTTAAACTTGTTCTATAGGGAGCAAAATTTAGGCATAAAAAAACCAGCTTATATATAAAATATAGCTGGTTTTTTTATGATCAAATACTAATCAGTATCAATGGTAATACCAGTAATATCTATTGTAGTAACCTCTAGAAGGATAATAATAACCGCTGTTATAATATCCTGTAGTCTTTCTGCTTCCATTCTCCTTGCCGACGACAGACCTTAAGTCTTCTGGAGGGTGTGGATATTTTTCTGGTTTTTCTTCAGCAACATGTGTTGTCTTAGGCCCAATGTTGTGAGTAGGGTAACTGCTGCTGCCGGCACAACCAGAGATCAGTGATGCTAAAAATAGTGATAGAAATAGAAATTTCATATTACCAACCTTTTATAAGCCATTTAAGGTTTCTTGCAGCATTCGTTGCTGCACCTGCTGCATTAGCGCCTTCAACAACAGCATCTGTATTCTGGCGACGCTTCATATTCTCTAAACGAACTTCGTCAGCTGCTAACGCTTGTTGGCGTCTGTACTGTCTTGCTTCAGCTTGTGAAATTTGAGCACCAGCCGCGCCTCTATTTTTGTTTAAATATGCAGAGTCTTGACCTGCTGTTTTTGATGATCCAGCACAACCTTGAATCACACTTAATGTAACCGCACCAGCGATTAATAACACAATCTTTTTCATGATGTCTCCAAATAAAATTAAATGATAACGCGACTTTTATAGCTGATTTGTGAGGAGAAAACAAGTATGCAGTTTTCTTAAAACTTAATTTTTAATAATCTTTATTAAGTAAGTCTTTGATTTAATTTTATATTAAACTCACTGCGTGTTTTGATGTCTATCTACGCAATAATATATAAACAGCACCAGCGCCACCATCCCTAGATTTACAGGTGTGAAAAGCTAACACGCGCTCATGTTCTTGTAACCAATGATTTACATAGGTTTTTAGTACAGGTTTATTATTTCCAGAACGATGCCCTTTGCCATGTATTATTCTGACACAGCAACTCTCAAACTGTACTGCTTCTTGTAAATAGTAAACAAGCGTTTGCTTCGCTTGTTTAAGGTTAGTGCCATGTAAATCTAATTCATCCGAGATTCGATAGTTTCCAGCTCGTAGTTTACGAAAAACGCTTTTTTGAATACCTGTTCGGCAGAAGCTTAAGGTATCTTCAGAAGCAACTTCTTCAACTTCTAATTCATCGGATAAAGGGTCATTTATTATAAGTTCTTCATCTTGCTGATGTCGGATTCGTTTTGCCGCTACCTTTTCTGATACGTGGTATGCTGTATCATGAAGCAATGGCGAAACCCCCTGCATTGCATCTCGAAAATAATCTTGATCAAGGTTATCATTTCGTTTTTGCTGTTGTTCTTCTTGCTGAGCAATTTTCTCGGACTTTTGCTTTTCCTTTAATTGATTTTTTAGTGCTTTGAGATTTTTTTTATCAAAATTTACCATGATCAGAATAGACTAACATGAATATATTGCTAAGTAACGATGATGGTTTTATCTCCCCAGGTTTAAATCGTTTAAGAGAACAACTAATTAAGTTCGCAAGTGTGTTAACAATTGCACCAGATCGAGATAGAAGTGGCTCTAGTAATTCACTCACCCTAGATAGACCCTTGCGCTTAACAGAGCGTGGAGATCAGTTTTATAGTATCAATGGCACTCCAACAGATTGTGTCCATCTTGCACTTACGGGTCTTTACGAAGAAGAGCCTGACATTGTTATTTCTGGAATTAACGCGGGCGCTAATATGGGTGATGATGTGATCTATTCAGGTACGGTTGCTGCTGCTATGGAAGGGCGTAACTTAGGACTCCCTGCGATAGCAATATCACTTGTATCGCACGACACAAACAATATAGATAGTGCGATTAAAGCACTTGTGACACTATTAGAACAACTGCCCGAACTATCACTTTCAAAGGCAGATAATGCGGCTAGCATCCTCAATGTCAATGTACCTAATTTACCTTGGGATGAAATTAAAGGTTTCCAAGCAACGAGACTGGGTAAGCGTCATAAGGCTGAACCTGTGATTCGTTCTAAAGACCCACGTGGGTCTGAGATTTTTTGGATTGGGCCAGTAGGAGAAGAAGCTGACGCTGGCGAAGGAACTGACTTCTATGCCATCCAACAAGGGTATATATCGGTGACCCCAATACATATCGACCTAACACGTCATTCGGCTGTTAATGCTACTGGTGATTGGTTGGCCACTAACAATGGACAATTGTTTAAAAAAGGGGGGGGTGCCATATGAGTGAACTAGACATCCAAGGTGTTGGTATGACATCTCAACGTACCCGTGACCGCCTGATTGACCGACTCCAAGAAAAAGGTATTAAGAACCCTGACGTGCTACGCATCATGCGATTGGTTCCTCGCCATCTGTTTGTTGATGAAGCTATGGCGAGCCGTTCCTATGAAGATGCTTCCTTTCCAATAGGGCATGGTCAAACCATTTCACAACCCTTTATTGTGGCGCGTATGACAGAGTTGCTACTGGAGAGTGAATCATTAGAAAATGTCTTAGAAGTTGGTACGGGTTCAGGTTATCAAGCGGCAGTTTTAGGTGGTCTGGTTAAAAACCTACATACCGTTGAAGTGATACCAGAGCTTTATCGACATTCTCGTGACTTATTGTATAAGATTGGTTATCGAAATATTCGCACCCATCTTGGTGATGGGAGTTGGGGCTGGCAGGATGCTGCACCTTATGATGCGATTATTGTAACGGCAGCACCTGCAGAAATCCCGCAAGCTTTACAACAACAACTAAAAACTGGTGGGCGCATGATTATTCCAGTAGGTAGGCAACAAGCCACACAACAGTTACAATTAATCATTCGTAAAACAGAGACTAAATTTTCAATTGAGAATCATGAGTCTGTTACTTTTGTACCGTTAGTAAGCTCAAAATAAGCGAATTAGCTATTTATCTGGATAGCTTTGATTTTATCTCTTATCATGCATCGGTTTTCAACCACTTGAAATTTTTATGAACGATTATATTTATTCCATCATATTAAGCATGATGCCTATCGCAGAGTTACGTGGTGGAATTCCCTATGCGCTCGCCCATGATATTAACCCTGTTACCGCATACCTTATGTGTTGTGCTGCTAATATCTTAGCCTTTCCAATTGTATATTTCTTCATGGGATATTTTCATGTTCTTTTTAGCAAAATGGATTGGTATATCAACTTATTTGATAAAATAGTGGTACGTACTCGTAACAAAGTGGGAGACAATCTTGAAAAATGGGGTTTTTGGGGATTAATGATTTTTGTAATGATCCCACTCCCTGTTACTGGTGCTTATACGGGTAGTTTCGCCGCATGGGTATTTGGTATTGAAAAAACCAAAGGCTTTTTAGCCATTACTTTTGGCGTATTAATTGCTGGGCTTATCGTCACCGCGATATTTCTTTCTGGAGCAGAGTTGTTTAGTTTTTTATTGAAAAAAGTATAAAACAAAAAAAATATCTTTAAAAATAGTCTATTTTCATATATATAGGATAGTATTCGGATAGTTGTGTTAAGATAAACACTGTATCTGTGCTAAGTGAATATTTATTATAATAAGTTTTTCATTTAGTATTTGGGCTTATGAATGGTTGGGACCATTCATTAAATTGGGGTAATGGGCGTTAGGGGTATAAGGACTAACACGGTAAAATACTTGTTAGATCATTATAATCAAGACATTTCTGTCGCGATATTTTTCGCCAATACCTTATTAAAAATTAAAAATCGAAGGTATTTTTTATGGATAAAAAAATCAAACAATTAGCAGTTGTTTCACTTGTTGCATTAATGGCAACAGGCTGTAGCAACTATAGAGGTGCTTCTCAAGGTACTAGTGGGCAATATTCAGATGGTTCCAGTACTGGAAGTAGTGGTTATTCAACTGGTGGGCGTGGTTACGGTCAAGCTGCAGGTACTGGGCAAGTTCGTCGTCGCGGTGGTGGTGGCTTTGGTCAATCACAAAGAAGTAATACAGCGGCAACCTGTGCGCCATGTAATGCAGCTCCAAAAAAGCAATCGACTTACACTTATCAGCCAGCAACAAAACAAGCACCAATAAGAAGAACTCAACCTGCAAGACAAGCTGGGCAACATAGTCAGCAATGGTATGTTGATCGTTGGAATCGCCAACAAAACGGTCAGAAAAATACGCAACGTAGTACTCAGCAACGCAATACTCAGCAGAGTAACGCTAATTACAGTGGCTACGGGTCGAATGCAAGTAACACGACCTATTATGACTATAGTTCAGCGGGTAAAACAAAAGCTCCTGCTGCTAATACTAATGTAGCAACAAGCAACAAAAGTATTTACACAGGAAGCTACCAGCAAAAAACCTATAAACCATATCAGCCAACGACTTATTCTGGTGGTAGTTCAGCAACAACGAATACGGCAAGTCAAGCAAGCACTGTTGGTACAAGCAGTTCAGGAAGCAGCACTTATCTTGTAAAGAAAGGTGATACTGTATTTGAAATTATGCGTCAGACAGGTGTTTACTGGAAAGATATTATTAGTATTAATAATCTAACTCCTCCTTACAGCATCAGTCCTGGTCAAACTATTCGTTTGAAATAAATACTGAGCTTTAAGTGCATAAAAAAAGCCCTCGTTTGAGGGCTTTTTTTATGATTTTTTTTTAACTAAAATAAAAATATCTAGAGTTTCTCTTCTGAT
>CAZWEA010000011.1:0-17360 GCA_964632635.1 uncultured Cocleimonas sp.
CATCACTTAGAGATCGAAATATATCCAGTTGTTTTATGGGTGAAAAAGCACTCATCGTTTTAACACATCATCAATTGAAGTTGGCTGATAAGCCTCTTCTTTGCTTATGTTCAGTAGGCTTTCAAGTGAGTCTACGCACTGCCAAAGTAAGATAAATTGGCGCAGGGATATTTGCCCTGTCGTTTCAAATTTTTTGATGGTAGATGCGGGGACGGTACTTTTTTCAGCCAGCGCATTACGTGACAACTTAATTTGTTTACGTTTGGCGCGAACAGCAAGAGCAAGTTGCTGTTGAACATCATTTGCAGTGACTAAAGATAATGAAACCATAAGTTGAATACAAATTAAAGACATAATTATATCCCTTTTCTATTAAAATATCAATTTATGGATACAATGATGCCTTTTTATTCGCATAAGGCGGTGTTGCACTAGAATGTGCCTGTGTTATGAACAATGAATCAAATTACACCACAATAATAAAGATTTGATGCTTTAAGATAGTATCAATTAGGCTATTTAATAGTGCCCTAACTGGCTTAATTATAATCTATATGGCACCCCCCCTGTTTTTAGATAATTGTCAATCCTCTATCATCAACGAAAAAGACTCACGGGTAATACTGACAACAAGCCACGCACATTAAAATACCCCGCCACAGCAACTAACGTAGCACCAAGAAAGGTGCCTAATAATAGCAATGAAAGATTCAACTCTGGACTTAAATCAAACAACAAATAAGCAGCAACATTCCCCGCTATTATCGCTAAACTGGCCGCTAAGAAACCCGCTAATCCGCCGATCATAATAAATTCTAACAGTAAATTTCTACGTAAATAAGCACGACTTGCACCTAGTGATTTAAGAATAGCAATCTCCTTTCTGCGAATCGCTTTTTGTGATTGCAGCGCTGAAAATAGTACCACCACACCTGAAATCAAAGTGAATATAAATATCGCTTGAACAGCCATTGATGCCTTTTCAATAAGGTCTCTAACTTGTTTTAAAATAGCGCTGATATCAATATCTGTAACACTGGGAAATTCACCGATTAAAGCAGGAATGACATCCTTTTGATCATCGTTAATATGGATACTAGTGATATAAGTTTGTGGTTTATCATCCAATGCTTTAGGTGCAGTAATGACGAAAAAATTAGGCTTCATACTGTCCCATTGTACAGTTCTCAAGCTAGTGATTTTTTCATTTAAAATTTGACCTGCAATATCAAACGTAAGCGTATCGCCAAGTTTCACATCCAATGTTTTAGCAATCCCTTCTTCAACAGAAAAGCCATCTTTTGCGTCGGTCTTAAACCATTCGCCATGACTTATCTTATTCCCCTCAGGAATGGTCGCTGTGGCAGACAAATTAAATTCGCGAATCAATAGTCGCTGCGCCCGCTCATTTTCAGCATACTTTTCATCATCGGGAGATATTGCTTTTCCATTAACTTTTAAAAGCCTTCCTAATGTCATTGGATAAAGAGGGGTTTCGATATTTTGTTTTGCTAAAAGCGATTGCAGTGATTTGACTTCATCGGGCTGGATATTAATTAAGAAATGATTGGGCGCACCTTTAGGTAAACTTGCTTGCCAGCGGTTGATTAAATCGCCACGCAGAGTCGTCAGTAATAACAGGCTAAATAAACCAATACCAAAAACAACCACCATTAGCGCCATGCGGTGATTCGCTTTGGGTAAGCGCCAACGTTCCCCAAATTTACGAATAAGGCGTAGCATAATCGAAGCTATTAACCAAAATACTGCCAGTGCCATAAGCACTGAAAACAATAAAATAAGACTCAGCTTTATATCCAATGTTTGCAGCCACATTAATAAAAATACGGCGCTACTAAATGCTAAAAATGAAATCAACAAAGGAGCTTTTGACTCTGTACTTTGACCTTGCAAAATCTGAATCGGTGAAGTACCAATAAGCTGTAATAACTGCGGTGCTGAAAAACCCAACACCATTATCCATGCTGTAAAAAAGCCAATTAGCACTGGCCACCAACCAGCGTCAGGTAAGGTTTTACCTACAAAACCCTGCAAGTAATTCGCTAATAAAAACTGAATCAAATAGCCTAAAACTGCACCCAAAGCAGCTGCAATTGTTGCTGATAAAAGCAGCTGACTAAGATAACGAAAAAGAATTTGTCGTCGCGATGCACCCAGTGTTTTTAACACAGCAACCGATGGGGTTTCATGTTGCGTTAAACTGTAGCTACTTAAGGCAATACCAGCACCAGCTAAAATCACCGCCAACAACGCCGCCATTTTTAAAAAGCGTTGCCCACGTTGCAACGCCTGCTGTATCGAAGGCAAGCCATCATCTAAGGTGCGTAATCGTTCATTAAATTTTAACTGTGGTTTTAACCATTGTTTAAATTGCTCGATGTGCTTTTCATCTCCAGAAAATTGATAACTATAACTGGCACGGCTGGCAGCAGTTAACAGGCCTGTTTCTGGCAATTGTTGCATGGGTATAATTAAGGTGGGCGCTAATTGAAACGCACTACTAGCTTGATCTGGCATTTTCTGAATTACGCTGACTAATTTAATGTCGCTTTGGCCCAGTTGCACACTATCGCCTGGCTTTGCATTAAGCGTTACAAATAGCCGAGATTGCGCCAACGACTCACCTTTTTTAAGTGCCTTAATGTTTGAGAATTGAATCGTTTTGCCATGATCAATAGTGGTTTCAATATTGCCATGTAAAGGATAATTATTTGAAACCGCTTTTACCTGCGCCAACTGGAAGTTTTCACCGACGGATACCATGCTGGGGAATGTAATCGTCTCGGCACTACGTAAACCCTGTAAATGTGCCTGCTCAAGATAGGTCTTATCAATTTTACGTGTCGATACAATCACCATATCACCACCTAATAACTGTGTGGCTTGAGCACTCATGGCACGCTCTGCTCGGTCAGTAAAAAAGCCAACGGATGTCACTGCAACCACAGCGACGAACAAAGCGAGAAACAATAGACGCATCTCGGCTAATCGCCAAAAACGTTTGAGCTGAATAAACAAGGATGGGATGTATATGGCACCCCCCCCTTTTTTAGACAATTGAGTAGAACTCATGATAAATGTAACTGGCTGTCATGAAGTCGATAATGTTTTTCACAACGTCCTGCCAAGTCGTCATCATGGGTCACCATCACTAAGGTTGTGTTACTTTGCTGTTGCATAGAAAACAATAAGGAAATAATTTCTTCACCTGTACCCCTATCCAAATTTCCTGTTGGCTCATCTGCAAATAAAATAGCAGGCTTGGTTACAAAAGCTCGCGCCAAAGCAACACGCTGTTGTTCTCCTCCAGAAAGCTGTGTCGGCAAATGTGATATACGATCGGCTAAACCCACCTGCTCTAACGCCTCCAATGCTTTTTTACGAACCTCTGTAAATTTTAAATTCGATGCACTATCAAGCTCAAGGGGCAACATGACATTCTCTAGTGCAGTAAGATTATCCATCAAATGAAATGACTGAAACACAAAACCCACTTGCCCACGTCGCAACGATGCGCGCTGATCCTCATCCATTTCTGATAAAGACTGATTCAACAGTAAAACGTCACCCTTTGTAGAAGTATCAAGTCCTGCTAATAAACCTAGTAATGTAGTTTTACCTGAACCCGAAGCACCCGTAATGGCAATCGATTCACCTTGTTTAATTTGCAGGTTGATCTTATCAAGAATTAATAAATCATCACCCGAAGAAACGGCTAATTTTTTGACTAAGTTTGAAACAGCTATAACAGTATTATTCATTAATGGTTTTAAAGAAACTCGTTGCCCGAAAGTTTTTCACAAAATTTTCACCTAATTTATTGACCTTTTGGACAGTTATCTGGTCAACTCATAGGATGATTATAGAGAGTACTAACTATGGGTGCCTTACAGATGCATTTCAAGCAAACTATTTTTACTTTGTTACTATTAATGCTTAGCACGATGAACACAGCGATGGCAGCAACAAATACATCTCAAAAAATTCTTGTCTGGGGTGATAGCTTAAGTGCAGCTTATGGCATACCTGTTGATAAGGGTTGGGTGAGTCTAATGCAACAAAAGTTAGGAGAGGATTATAAAATCACCAATGCCAGTATCAGCGGTGAAACAACGCAAGGCGGCTTAACACGTTTGCCAGCAGCATTAAAAAGGTATCAGCCAGATATCATTATCATCGAGCTAGGTGCAAACGATGGCTTGCGTGGAATTCCACCTGCTGTGACAAAACGTAATTTAAAGAAAATGATAGAGAAAGCAAAACAAAATAATATCAAAGTTTTATTGCTAGGAATGAAAATCCCCCCGAACTATGGCATTGCCTATTCCAAACAATTTGAGAAGGTATTTGCCGAATTAGCACAAAATTACAAGCTGCCTTTTGTACCATTTTTTATGGAAGATATTGTTGGTAAACTCAACCTTTTTCAAGAAGATGAATTACATCCAACTGCTGAAGCACAGCCTTTTTTATTGAAGAAAGTAATGACACTACTGAAAGATGTATCTTCAGCTTAATTCACTATTAATAATATTTTTCATAGACTCCCCAACATCTGCAAAACCATGATGTTGCTGTTGTAAACGCTCTAATAAAGGCATGCTATCAGTAATAGCTTGTTCAACCTGTTCTTCAATTTCAGTGATTCTCTTATTACTCAATAAACAATGTTGCACCGCAAACTTATGCAGCACTTTACGTTTAGGCCAGCGTTTAGAGCCAGTTAAAGTCAACGCCATGGAGTCACTTTTAATATAAGGCGCCGTACTAACTAGATCATAAATAGGCGCAAGTTTTCTAGCCACTGTGGGTATCTGATACACACGATAATCGTTTAGTGAAGCGTACTTAATACCCAAGTTTTTCAAATGCGCATCACCATTGCGAATCCGTACATTTAGATAGCTTAACTTGTAAAAATCAGCAAGGCATTCTGTTTGATATTCAGCAGAAACATACTGACGAATCGTATTTGCGCATTGCTCAATACTGCTATCGTATTTTTGCTTTGTACCTTTCGCTTGCAACACACAAAAATCCTCAAAACCCATCGCATTACCTGCTTCATCTAAATCAAAGCGTTTACTAATTAGTAGTTTGCCATTGTCACTCAGATACGTTTCAGGTACTTCCAAACCCGATTTTTTGGCAATATTCATACAAATATATTCATTACAACCAAGATGTGGAAACTCTTCTCCCCAGCTTTTTACAATATAGCGATCAATGGCTAATGACAGACGACTTTGAATATCAATCAACACTTTAGGCTGCACACCCGCCACACCAGAGCTTTTTGCATAACGTGATAATAGTTCACTAAAAAAATTAGCATCTTGATGATTAAGCAAATCATCAAGTTGTAAATCTGTATCCTTTTGAGCCTTTATCGGCTTTCCTTTAGGACTGTAAACCACCCGACCAATCTGGTTAGCACCTAAAATAGTCAGTAAAGTTAAATCATCACTGCCATATTGTTTTGCAGTAGCACGCTCCAATGCCTCACGCAAAACACCCTCAGGCATGTTCATTTGAAAAATTGGGTGCAAATCACTATGTGAATAGCTTTCATTGCGCAAAGGCATTGTCAATGACAGAGCTTCGTTAGCATTAGAATGATAGCTTAGAATATGCTTATGACTATCTCCATCAGACTCAGAACTTAATTGTGCCACAAGTTGCTGTGGCTCAAGATTGGGTTTTAAATAGACATCAACGTGAGACATTATTTATTCTACCAACTCAATCTGCTCTGCTTTTTGATCAGCTTTTAAATCATCTAAAGTAGGCAAGCCGACAGATTCACAGCTTAGAGTCATTCCCAAAACAGACAATACCCGCTCAACTTTACGAATACCCAAGTCTTGATAATCATCACGCTCAAGCGCACCAATCGTAGTGCGATCTAGGTTACATATTTCAGCAAGCTGTTTTTGGCTCCAGCCTTTTTGCTTGCGTTGCTTTTGAATAGTTTGACTTATAGTCTTTAACATAGTGTATGACTTTAGCATAAAAGATGAATATATTCATCTTTATCTAAATCAAACAACAAAAAGATGAATATATTCATCTTTTATATCGTTATTTGGCCAAAAAACCATTGATGTGGCGTATAATTTCGTAATTATCCATGTAATACAACACCTGAAAGGATATAGATATAGTCGCTAAATCTTTAGCAGAAACTTAGTAGAAACAAGTGCAGTTTTAAAAGCCCCAATCCCCTCCTTCGCAGGACAACAATAAACCCCATGATCATCAATATATGCCTGTGCTGGTGGCTTGGCTGATTTCGTCCAAACCTCATCGTAACTAAATTTATGTTTATCTAACCATTCACGAATCGCTGTTTCCATCTTCTCAATATCTTGTTTAGTTTTTATTTCTGAAAAACGTGCAGTTAATATCAAGATTCTAGAAAACTCAGCTAGTTCTCGGGTGAAATCTACCGCACCATCTATCGGTTCACCTATATCAGTTTTGCCTTTAGTATAGGTTCTATCAGCAAGTACACCGTCAAGGTCTAGACAGATAGTGGATTTTCCTGTGCTTTTAAATCGATTTTTACGAGCAGAGGCTTTTTTAGGTTTGGGCTCTGGTTTTAATGTGCTTCGACGTGTTTTTCGTGGACTTAAGTCTTGTTCTTTCGCTTTAGATGGCGGTGGTCCAGGAACAACACTTAACATTGCATCAATCGCCGCATGACCATCTAACCATGGGTCATCTAGCCAATCATCACCACTCCATATTTTGCCATAATGTTCGCGGGTATGGTGTAAACCGGGCAGACGAAACCATGAGCCTAAGCTGCCTTCTTTGACCTTTTTAGGAAAAGTTTCTGGTTCTTCATCAAGATTATTACTTTCCCATTGGGTGACCATGTTTTTTGCCAACATATAAACATCTTGAGTGGGTGCAGGATCTTTGAATAAGACCCACAGGTGATAGCCACCTGCGCCATTGCTATCAATTAATAATGGGTCATAGCCCATTTTTTGAAAATCACGCCACCACTTTAGTGCACCATTTAAGTTGCGCCGCGCATGATCTTCAGCAGCAACAGATTCGGTATCGTGACAATCAATATCTATACCTAACCATTTGCTAGTACTTTCTTTGCTAATGTTCTCTTTGCTTTTTTCGTGTAAACCAATAATTTGAGGTTTATGAAAATGACGACTGGCAAAATGGCGCGTGAGCTTATCTAGCGTTACCATATCTTCGCCTCGCATATCTTTGCGTGGCAAGGTCATGGCTTTGTAATCACGACCTTGTTTGATGCGCTCATTGGGTGTGAGTACCGAATATTGCCCCCACACATCTTTACGGTTGACGAGATTATCCATCGCCCATTCAGCAAGCTCCGTAGCGCGCTCTTTCCATTCTTCGCCGATTATTTCGTGTTTAGTTGCCATACATTAATTCAGCTCTATCTTGTGTGATTGGCGGATATAAGCAAATTTCCAATTTACCCCTGTTTGTTTTTCTAAAATATCAAGAAGTGCGTCATTTGGAATCGCTTCCAACTCGTAGATATTACCAATGGTAATCCATATTTTTGCGACAAAGGCCGACTTGCGCCAATTGATTTTTTCGAGTTCTAGCTTCTTATGACAATGCGGGCAAACCGCTTGTTCAGTCACACTTAGCAGCTCACCTTTGCATAAAGTACAGCGAGCTTTTTTTAGATTAATTCCAGCAACAAACTGACTGTGCTTGTGGCTTTCAAGTTCAATATAACAGTAGGCTTTATCAGGCTGTGGTTCCAGCTCAATATTAGGTGAACAGCCCATAAACGTTAGATGCGATAGAAAATTATCACCAACGGCATAATGCATCTCTGAAAGCTTATCCCCAAGCAAATTAATTTCTTTAAGCAATACCTTAAGACTTAGCAAGTCACCACTACTGTTAGTTTCCATTGGATAGTGAGGCTCTATTGGATAAAGCATAAGTTTGAATTCTGCATTCAAAGTTAAGGACACCTTGGTTAAGTCCTAGCAACGTTAAGTCCTAGCGACAAAATGCCTATTATAGCTGAGCAGTTGATCAACGGTTAATAAAAAGAATAAAAGGACTTCAGCGCTGATTGTCTGAATAAACATACATAATCGTACAGATTTACATGCCTATTGATAGCGCCTTACTGGATCATCTAACTATAAATAATCAAAATAATATTTAGGCATATATTAAATGTTTGTTAGAAAAAATCTTATTGCTACTTACCTTCTACAATTGCTAGCTTTACTGGTGCTTAGTTCAAGCGCTATCGCTGATGATTTATGGAGTGATTTGGACACGAAATCCAAGTCATTAACGAATCAAACAACACACTTCAATAAAGCAAGATACTTAAAGTTAGACCAGCTTAAAATGCAGAACTTTTTACAGAATGCGCTTGATGCTAATAACCACCAAGTCAGTCTACCGCTTGCGAACAACAGATTTATTTCCGTACAATTTATATCAGAAAATATTCTACCTGAGTCACTCTCAAGTAAGTTTCCCTCGATTAAAAGTTATCGAGTAATACCCAATAAAGAACTTATTTCAGGTCGCTTAAGTTTAAGTGAACATGACTTTCATGGGATGTTACAAATGCGGAATGGTGAAACCATCTTTATTGATCCACTTGAAGCAGGTCACAACCTATATGTAAGCTACAAGAAAAGCGATCAGAAGCTAGATAACAAGCAAATATTTTCTTGTGGAGCTAAGCCTTCTGAAAATAATTTAAGCATGGGTATAACAGCATCTCGCGCAGAATCCTCATACAAAGAAGCCAAAAGTTTAGTGACTTATAAAGTTGCTATTGCAGCGACTGGTGAATATACCGCAAAGCATGGTGGAACAGTAAAAGGAGCGTTATCTGCCATCAATACAACCTTAAATCGAATAAATCAGGTTTTTGAAAGAGACCTTGGTATACATTTAAAACTGGTAGAAAATAATGATTTACTCATTCATACCAATGCGGATTCTGATCCTTACTTTGCTGACTCTCAAGTAGGACTAGTTAGCCAAAACCAAGGCTATATCGATCAAATTATCGGCAATGATAATTATGATATAGGGCATTTATTTACAGCAAAAGGCGGAGGCTTAGCGGCAATTGGCAGTGTCTGTGACAGCTACGACAAAGGCAAAGGAATTTCTGGAATCAGTAATCCATATAATGATGCATTTAATCTAGATTTTGTAGCACATGAAATGGGGCATCAACTAGGTGCGACACATACTTTTAATGGTACGCAGGGTTTATGCGGGGGTGATTCACGTAATGCCATTTCAGCATTTGAACCCGGTAGTGGCTCAACGATTATGAGTTATGCAGGCTACTGTGGTCTGGATAATCTACAAGCACATACCGATGCGATGTTTCATATTGGTAGCATAAGGCAAATCCAATCTTATATATCCAATGGCCAAGGAAGCCGATGTGGAGTTCATCAAAGTACACAAAATCAGGCTCCCAAAACTAGTGCGGGGAAAAACTACATCATTCCAGCCAGAACACCCTTTACGTTAAAAGGAACAGGAACTGATAGCGACGGTGACAGGCTTGTTTATTCATGGCAGCAAGTGGATGCAGGCAAGGCCTCTGAGGATAAAAACGATACGGGAGACAATGCCTTGTTTCGTGTTTACATGCCATCTACAAACAGCCACAGAGTTTTTCCTGCACAAAAGGATATAGTCGATCACAGTCATACAGACGGAGAAACGCTACCCAGTCACGAACGCACATTAACATTCAGCTTAGTCACACAAGATGGTTTCAACCCTTCTCAAAGTGATGAAATGACTGTTCACATAAAACGAACGGGAAGTCGCTTTGCTTTAAATCTCCCACATGCTCAATACACCACGGGAATTAGTTACAAGTTAGAGTGGAATGTAGCCAATACTGATCAAGCTCCCATTAACTGCCAAAATGTAGATATTTCATTATCAAGCGATGGCGGTTATCACTTTGAACAAAAACTGGCTAACAATGTTGCCAATATAGGTGAGAGCTGGATAACTATCCCCGCAGATTCTCCTCTTACATCGAAAGGACGCTTTAAAATTAACTGCAGTGATAATATTTTCTTCGCTATCTCTTATCGTAACTTTTTAATCACCAATCAAATTAACCCTATCACTGAGATTCTAGAAGATGGAGGACAAGCAGAATTAGACCTGCTTGATAAAAAAGAGAATGTAGTCGAAGTCACAGCAGCTACAACCACTAAGGAACCCGCAGCAGGTGGTGGATCATTTAATCCTTATTTTCTTGCCCTTATAATATTTCTCTCATCAATTATCAAAAAAAGGCGGGGGTGCCATCGCGATTAATTATAAATCTAATTAATAATCAATCGCCAAACGGTCTATTTAATTCATTTATGATCGTGTAGAATCTATGCAGTTATTAAATAAGCTTTTATGAACTAATTCTCTTAAAAGCATCTAAATTAAGGGGTTCTAATTAGTAAATTAGAGATCCCTTAAGACACAATTATAGAAATGCAACCAACGATAAGGGTAATTATATAGTGTATAAAAAAGGCATCGTATCAAGACTATTAACTGTATCTTTTGTTTTTACAGGAGTTATGTTTAATCAAACGGCTAGTGCTAGCCCTGCAATATGGAAAGACAGCACTAATAATACAACTCAATATAAACAGTTAAATTCAAATGACTCAAAAAGCTCATTATTCGAGAATCTTGAACATCGTGCAATTGAGCTTAATGTTGATGTATTTAAAGGTCAGTATGTAAACTCTTCATCAGCAGCCCAAAAATCATTATCTGGTTCAACAATCAATATCCCTTTACCTCAAGGTGGAAGTGTTTCACTAACACTAACCGAGACCAACTTGATGGCTCCAGAGCTTGCGGCTCAACATCCCAATATAAAAACATGGAAAGCATCTAATGATAATGGTGTGAGTGGTCGTGTTGATTTCACTGAAAATGGTTTTCATGCAATGCTAACCATGTCTAATGGTGATACGGTTTTTATCGAACCTCAATCTTTAAATAATTCAAATCAATACCTAAGCTTTAGCAAACAAAGTAACCCAAATAGCTTTAAAGCTGATTTCCAATGTGATCTACACCCTAATACTAGCGCACATGCACATGGTACAAATCTGGCAAAGCGAACTGCAGCAAAGGCTGCATCTAAATTAATAACGTATCGCCTAGCCGTTGCCACAACAGGTGAATACACACAATTTTTTGGTAGCGAAAGTAGTGCTTTTAGCAACGTTGTGACCACAATAAACCGTGTTAATGAAATCTACGAACGTGATTTAGCGATTACCTTTCAATTAATAAACGAAGAAAGAGATTTAATCTTTAGTAACCCTAATACTGACCCGTATTCTAATAATAATAGTGATGCTTTATTAAGTGAGAATTCATTTACACTTAGTAGCTCAGGTATCTTGAATAGCAACAGATATGATATTGGCCATGTATTTTCTACTGGTTCTGGCGGACTCGCTTCTCTTGGTTCTGTTTGTTCCGATTTTAAAGCAGAAGGAACAACGGGTATTAAAGAACCACGTGGTGAAGTTTTCGCAATAGATTTTGTAGCACATGAAATTGGACATCAGCTTGGTGCAAACCATACGTTTAATAGTGAAACAGGAAGCTGTGGCGGCAATAATAGATGGGGTGGTACAGCAGTTGAACCGGGTAGTGGAAGTACTATCATGGCTTATGCTGGATTATGTGATGCAAAAAATAATATATCCAATACTGGTGATGCTGCATTTCATGTTGTAAGTCTTTCAGAAATATTTACTTTCTCTAGAAGCGGTTCAAGTGAAGGTAGTTCTTGTGGAGCAAGAACAACTGTTTCTAATCAGGACCCAGTACCAAATGCTGGAACTGATGGAGTTATTCCAGCACACACACCTTTTGTGTTAGTAGGCTCTGCCACCGACACTGATGATACAAACCTCACCTACTCATGGGAACAAAGTGACGCAGGCACAGCCTCTGATGTTGGTGTAGATAGAGGTGACAATGCACTTATCCGTAGTTTTTTACCTATTGCATCAAAGTCTCGTTTCATACCAAGACTAGCTGATTTATTTCAAGCTAGACGTTTAAGCGCTGAAAAACTACCTGAAACAAGTCGTGATCTGAATTTTCAGATGACCGTTAGAGATGGTAGAGGTGGTTTTGATTTTGATAAAATGAAATTAAAAGTGGTTAATACAAACAAAATATTCAGTGTCACATCTCACTCGTCTGCTGCAAGTTTGAGTGTTGGTCAAAATACTCAAGTCAACTGGGAAGTTGCGGGAACTTCGTCAGCACCTATCAGCTGTAATAGCGTGAATATCGATTTAATTAAATCTAATGGCAACCGTGTAGGTCTAAAACAACGAACAGCTAATGATGGTAGTGAAACAGTCACAATACCATCTAATGCCGCTGGCTTTAATGGCTCGCGTATTTTAGTTATTTGTAGTGACAATGCCTCTACATTTTTCAATATATCTGCAGCTGATTTAAACATTACAAGTGGAAATCAAAATGATCCTGACTCAGGCAACGACAATGACTCTAGTGGTGGAAGCAGTAGTGGAGGCGGCGGGTCATTTGACTACTTGTTACTAGTTTTGTTGTTACTAGGTTTATATAAACTGCCTATAGGTCAACTTATAAAGATCAAAATTGATAAGGATGTTAACAAATGAAAAATTTGTTCTTAGTTATAAGCTCAATGATGTTACTTCAAGCTTGTGGAGCTACAACACCAGAGCCATCTGTACAAACCTCTGCACAAGCAAGTAAGTCTAAGTTGGAGCGCTTTAGCAGCTTATCTAACAGCTCAAATATAAAGAAAAAGCGTGAAAATGAGTATCAGCAGAAGCTTGTAGAACTAGAAAGAAGGTCAGCGGCAAATGATGTTCAAAGGTCTATCGCGAATAATCAAGTTCATCTTTTGAGCTATTACGCAGGCAGATCTGCAACAGCTAAAGTTCCAGGACTTACTGCCCATCAATTAAATAATGTGCGATGCCCATTGAAGCAAATCGAGGGTATGGGTGATGTTATCTACGGAAAAAGCCACCTTAAATACCGTAAGGCAATGATCAAATATGCAGCGGAATTTAATTCGAGAATGGTCTCTCACTGTAAGTAATAGATCACTAGGGTATATATATGTTTATATACCCTAGTACGCTTAATCAAATGTAGTGCCATCTAAAACTAAAGGCACCCCCCCTCTTTTTAAACAATTGCACTTAAATCAATACTTAATAGACCCCATGCTCACGGGTAGACAAGAACTCTATATCCGGCCATTTTTCTTCTGCCAGTTGTAGATTAACCCGCGTCGGTGCGATGTAAACAAGATCACCCGCATGATCTAGCGAAAGATTTGCCTCAGCCTTTATTTTAAACTGCGCCAACATGGTTTCATCTTCACACTGTATCCATCGCGCTGTTTGTACATTAATCGCTTCGAATTGACAATCAACTCTGTACTCATCCCTAAGGCGCTGCTCCACTACATCGAATTGCAATATTCCTACAGCACCCAGAATTAAATCATTATTTTTAAAGGGTCGAAATAACTGTGTTGCACCCTCTTCACAAAGCTGGCTTAAACCCTTTTGAAGTTGCTTCATTTTAAGTGGATCTTTTAGCTGTGCTCGCCTAAATAACTCTGGTGCAAAACTTGGAATACCCGTAAAAAACAGATCTTCTCCCTGAGTAAAAGTATCACCAATACGAATAGTTCCATGGTTGTGAATACCAATAATATCACCTGGGAAAGCAGCATCAACATGACCACGATCTGCTGCTAAAAAGGTCAACGCATCAGGAATTTTCACATCCTTTTTAATTCGAACATGATTCAGCTTCATACCCTTTTTAAAGCTACCCGAACAGACACGCATAAAGGCAATACGATCACGATGATTTGGGTCCATATTGGCTTGGATTTTGAATATAAAACCAGTGAATTTTTCTTCACTTGGCAAAACTTCACGAGTCGTTGTTTTACGAGGCAACGGTGGCGGACTAAATTCAACAAAATCAGCTAACAATTCAGCAACACCAAAGTTATTAATAGCCGAACCAAAGAAGACTGGAGTCAACTCTCCTCTTAAATAAGCGCCCTTATCAAAAGCATTACTAGCACCCTGCACTAACTCTACCTCTTCACGAAGTTCTTCAGCTTGGCTTCCCAGTAACTCATCAAGACGAGGATTATCCAAACCTTCTATTGTTTCACCTTCGAGGGCTTTACCTTCATGATTAGGATCATACAAATGTACTGTATCTTTATAAATGTGATACACGCCTTTTAAGCGTTTGCCCATACCGATTGGCCACGTCACAGGCGCACATTTGATTTTTAAAACGCTTTCGACTTCATCAAGAAGTTCAATAGGATCACGTCCTTCACGATCGAGTTTATTAATAAACGTCATAATCGGCGTATCGCGCAATCGACACACTTCCATCAGTTTAATTGTTCTGGCTTCAACACCTTTGGCAACATCTATCACCATCAGAGCTGAATCGACCGCAGTTAAGGTACGATAAGTATCTTCTGAGAAATCTTCATGACCTGGAGTATCAAGCAGGTTAATAATCTTGTCGGGATCATTAGGATTTTGTTTATTGAATTTATAAGGGAACTGCATCACTGATGATGTGACGGAAATACCCCGCTCTTTCTCCATTGCCATCCAATCAGATGTAGCATGGCGCGCTGCTTTTCTTCCCTTTACTGTACCTGCTAACTGAATCGCACCACCGAATAATAATAATTTTTCAGTAATGGTGGTCTTGCCCGCATCTGGATGCGAGATGATTGCAAAGGTTCTGCGAAGTGATGTTTCTTCTGCGTGTGTCGACATGATAAAATTTTAATGGTCTTAGATTGAGCCGAAGTCTAAACTATTTTTTATAGAAACGTCGGTATTTCTATCTGCTAGTTAATTAACCTGGAAAACCAACAACCAATAACTCAAGCAATGCCTTTTGTGCATGCAATCTATTTTCTGCCTCATCCCAAACAACACTCTGCGAACCATCAATAACAGCAGCACTTACTTCCTCTCCTCGATGAGCGGGTAAACAATGCATAAATATTGCATTGTCATCAGCCTTTGCCATTGCCTCGGAGTCTACAATGAAAGATTTAAACGCTTTCTCACGAGTCTTTTGTTCATCTTCCTGACCCATGCTAGCCCAAACATCTGTGGTGATTAGATCAACATCTTTTACCGCATCATGTACATTATTAAATATTGATACATGCTCACTAAGTGAGTTCGTTAATTTTGCATCAGGCTCATAATTTTTTGGGCAAGCAATATTCAGGTGAAAACCAAATTGTTTTGCTGCATTCATCCACGAATGGCACATATTATTACCATCACCCACATAGGTTGCTGTTTTACCTTCGATACTGCCTCTATGCTCAATATAAGTCATCATATCGGCGAGTAATTGACAGGGATGATAATCATCCGTTAATGCATTAATAACAGGGACTTTAGAGTATTTAGCAAACTCTTCAATTAAATCATGTGAGAAGGTTCTGATCATCACCACATCAACCATACTGGATATAACGCGTGAGCTATCTTCTATAGGCTCACCACGACCTAACTGCGTATCTCGCGATGATAAAAACATCGCATGTCCACCCAATTGATTCATGCCAGATTCAAAAGACACCCGAGTACGTGTCGATGATTTATCAAAAATCATCGCTAATGTTTGATTTTTTAATGGTTCAAATATCTCACCATCATTACGCATTTTTTTTAATTCAATCGCACGTTTAATCAACGCTTTTAATTCATCGCGACTAAAGTCCATTAATGTAAGAAAATGTCTAATATCTGACATGATCGTAATCCTGTTTATTTAAAGTTGAGAGACTAGCTTTGAAAATGTTAACTCAAAGAAAAGTTTTGACTAAGATAGACACTGTTTTAATAATTTCATCTGCTTGGTCTTTTGTTGTGATTAGCGCGGGCAATAGTCGAATCGTTCTATCTGCTGTCACATTAATTAAAATTTTATAATCAAGTGCCTGAGTAACTAACGCAGCACAGTCTTTTTCAAGCTCAATACCAATCATCAGACCATGACCACGAATATCATTAACACCGTCAATCAAACCCTTATCATCAGATAATGCTTGTTTGAACTGATCGATTAAATACTTACCCATATTACTGGCGTTGTTACACAGATTCTGTGTTTCAATAATATGTAAAACGGTAAGTGCAGCGCGCATTGCAAGCGGGTTACCACCAAACGTTGTGCCATGCTTTCCAGGTGAAAACACATCATTGGCTTTTCCAGAAGCTAAACATGCCCCTATTGGAACACCATTTCCAAGTGCTTTCGCCAATGTCATAACATCAGGCTTACTGTCATTAGAGTGTTGAAATGCGAACCATTTACCTGTTCTGCCAATACCTGTTTGAATCTCATCCAGCATCATTAGCCAGTTATTTTCATTACAGATTTTACGAATATTACTAAGGTAATCACTACCAGGGACAATAACTCCGCCTTCGCCTTGTACTGGCTCAACCAAAATAGCGACAACATTGGGATTATTAATAGCAACTTCTTTAATTGCGATGATATCGTTATATGGGATATGAACAAAACCTTCAACTAAAGGATCAAAACCATCCTGTATTTTTGGATTTCCAGTTGCAGAAAGAGTGGCTAACGTTCTACCATGAAAACTACCCGTAGCCACAATAATAACGGGTTTTTCTATGCCCTGACTTTTACCGTATAAACGCGCTATTTTTATTGCCGCCTCATTAGCTTCAGCACCTGAGTTAGCAAAGAATACTTGATCCATACTAGAAAGTTGACACAGCTTTTCACCCAATTCGACCTGATTAGGAATTTCATAAAGATTGGAAGTATGAATTAAAGTACGCGCTTGATCTGCAATAGCATCGGCAATATCAGGATGTGCATGCCCCAAGCTACACACAGCGATACCACAAAGAGCATCTAAATACTCATTACCTTCTGTATCAGTAAGATAAACACTCTTGCCACTTTTAAAAGCAACAGGAAGACGCGCATAGGTCTTCATTAAAGAGTTGGACATAGCAAATCACCTAAAACGACAAAAAGGCAATACAGTTCACCTTTTTGTGAAAAAGCGATCAAATTTACTTGTTTTTATGTTTTTTGTCAATCAGAGCTGATAGTTTGATAATATATCTTTACTTATTTTTGTTATTTTGATGTTGATGTTGATGTTGAAAATTACTTACTAAACACGATGTAAATACATCAGGAAAATAAACTGAGACCTTTCA
>CAZWEA010000011.1:17460-25089 GCA_964632635.1 uncultured Cocleimonas sp.
AATTACTTACTAAACACGATGTAAATACATCAGGAAAATAAACTGAGACCTTTCACGAGAGATATGACAGCCTTAAAAAAGGCCTGTATTACCTTGCTTTTCCTAACTCTCGTATAAAGATCTCAGAGTGTTTACTTACATATTAGAATTAACAAAATCCCAATTTACTAAATTCCAAAAATCTGCAACATAAGCAGGACGCGCATTACGCTTATCAACGTAATAAGCATGCTCCCATACATCAATCGTTAGTACAGGATGTTGACCATCTGAAAGTGGGCAACCCGCATTCGAAGTGTTTACAATCTCAACAGAACCATCTGCATTTTTAATTAACCAAGTCCAACCAGAACCAAAGTTACCAACAGCTGTTGTTGAAAACTTTTCTTTAAAATCAGCGAATGAACCAAAAGCTGCATTGATTGCATCAGCCACTGCGCCAGTTGGCTCACCACCTGCATTTCCAGCAAGACAATTAAAGTAGAATGTGTGATTCCAAACCTGTGCAGCATTGTTATAGATTGGACCTGCTGAGGCTGAAGTTATGATGTCTTCAAGAGACTTGTCCGCAAACTCAGTTCCTTCAATAAAGTTATTAAGATTTGTAACATAAGCTTGATGATGTTTATCATGGTGAAAATCTAGAGTCTCAGCTGAGATGTGTGGCTCAAGAGCATTTTTTTCATAAGGCAAGTTTGGTAGTGTGTGTGACATTTTTTATTGTTCCTGTTTAATAAGTTAAAAGGGTGTTCTTTTTATGGACGCTAGACTAAGTAAAACGAGGTTACAATGCAATAACTCTTGATAATTATGTTGTTATTTAAATAATCACTACAACGAAGCTACACCAAGTGTAAAAGCGAGGAATACCTATCCACAATTTATACTCTAATCAGTAGAAGTGGAATCAAACCTACCACTTATCTTAATAATTATACCTACTAACTATACTAATTTATAATTTCTCTTAAGCTCTAAAAAATAAAATAATTGAAGCAAGAAAATACTGCTCTACCTCATATCATTATAGGTTTCTGGGGTTCGTAGATTGTTTTTTTTACGAAATTGAGACTATGAGACCTCAACATAATTATGCTGAGGTCTCACTATAAAATTAACTTTGGCTATCTGATGAATAAATTTCTACTCACCTTAGTATTGCTATTTTTGGGTTTTCTAAGTATTACTCCCAGTTCTTATGCTCTTGAAAGCATAAAAGAGGAAGAAAGTAATAAAGTAGCAGCGCTAATACCTATTATAACCTTACTGTTATTAGATGATTCAGGTTCGACTGCAAATCCTGATACCGATAATGACTCTATCCCTAATGTTACGGATAACTGTCCAACTATTGCAAATGCCAATCAACTCAATACTGATAATGACGCTCAGGGTAATGCTTGTGATAGTGATGACGACAATGACACTATTTCTGATACGGATGAAGTGATCGCAGGAACAAACCCTCTACTAGCAGATACCGATGCGGATAATGTTGATGATAATGAAGATGATTTCCCTCTTGACCCGAGTAAAGTAGCCACCGCAGAAAAAGCACATAGACTACTAACGCAAGCCACCTTCGGTGCAACGCTTAATGAAATAAATGAAGTTATCAGCATAGGTACTAAGGCTTGGATAGATTTAGAACTGACGAAAGCTTCTGCTTACGATAATCCTTCAGACTTACATTTAACACACCTAGAAAGAACTATTCAAATAACACAAGCGGCAGAACCCTCAATTGACTGGTATAACGCACCTGCATTTAATCAGGGGGTTGCTAGTTTCACTGTAGATGAATACCAAATGGCAACATGGTGGGAAAACTCAGTGGGTTTACACCCGACTAATCAAGCACATGGTAGTGATCAATTGAGGCAACGTATCGCATACGCACTCAGCCAATTACTGGTTACCTCAAATACAGAGGCTCCTTTAAGTCGACGAGGTGAATCTCTTGCTTTTTATTATGACATTCTAGCAAAACACGCTTTTGGAAATTTTAGAGATTTGTTAGGTGATGTCGCTCGTAGTCCTACAATGGGGATATTCCTATCTCATCAAGGCAATAAAAAAGCCAATATTGAAACAGGCACGCGCCCTGATGAAAACTTTGCTCGTGAAATCATGCAGCTCTTTAGTATTGGCTTATATGAGTTAAATATTGACGGTTCTCCTAATCGTGATGCTAACCCTGCAAGTTACCCTGATACAGGTGATGTATTGATTCCTACATATGATCAAAAAGATATAGAAGAACTAGCAAAAGTCATGACAGGTTGGGACCTTGTTGGCAATACTAGGTATGGAAATCGAAGCAATAGACAGGGTGACTATACCCAGTTGATGGAGTTCACAGCATCAGAGCATGAAGATGAAGTAGCACTGCAAGGTGATGGCAAGGTCACCGTGTTAGAACAAACATTTGATCTTAATGCAGGTACTGATCAAAGTGGTATGGATGCTGCACTGGATGTGCTTTTTAATCATTCTAATGTAGCCCCTTATGTGAGTCGTCATTTGATTATGCGACTAGTGACTGCCAATCCATCTTCTAACTACATAGCTCGTGTTGCAAGTATATTCAATGACAACGGAAGTGGTATCCGGGGTGATCTAAAAGCTGTCACAAAAGCAATATTAATGGATGAAGAAGCTCGTGGTAATGCGTATAAAAACATGGTTAATTTTGGAAAAACTAAAGAACCTATACTGGCATGGACTCATATGCTTCGAGCCTTTAATGCTAAACCTCTTGATGGATGGATAAGCAAAGATAAAACCACCTTGGTATCGGGTGTCTACTGGTACCGTTCGCCACAAACACAACTAGGTCAAGCACCCATGCGTTCTCCTTCAGTGTTTAATTTCTATAGCCCTGATTTTGTGCCTAGTGATACTTTCTTTGCTAATAATAATCTAGTTAATCCTGAATTACAGATTCAGACTGACCAGATTCTAGTCGAGATGAATAACCGTATTTATCAACAGTTAGAAAATTATGAGAAAAACCGTATAACCGTTTTAGATGGAAAAACGCTCAGTGAATTTGCAGCGACAAAAAGCTTTAATACTGACACTACAATCATTGATTTTACGCCACAGCTACAACTATTTGAACAAGCACTTGATGGTGATAACAATGGAGATTTTGCCAATATGGAAAATACAGATACCGATGGTATTCGCTTTAAAACAAAAGCAGTTGATGCATTGACTACACATCTCGACTTATTGTTGATGGGTAATACCCTGTCAGAAGAATTCAAACTAGCCATGCAGCATTATCTTGTCGACTCCAATGCAACAAAAAACTCAAATGATGCAAAAGAAGCCCGAAATGTTGTAAGGGATGCTGTACGTTTTATCATCACATCCAGTAGCTACATGACCCAGAAATAGAGAGAATATGATGAATAGTAATACTTTGAAAAAACGTCGTGATTTTCTAAAATCATCACTTAGTGCAGGGATTTCTGGCTCTTTAGGGGCATCTTTAGGAGCAATCGGGCAGCTTGCTTTAATGCATCAAGCTACAGCTGCAAGTCCTGCCTTCACAGATTATAAAGCGATAGTGAATATCTTTCTTTATGGTGGCAATGACAGCTTCAATATGTTGATACCCACAGGTAATGCTTCAAATACAGGATATAGTGACTACAATACGATTCGCGGCAATCTGGCAGTAGAAAATAATGACTTAGGTATTGGTTCTGCCTCTAGTACCAATACAGATTTAAATAATGGAAACTTAGGTACTGGATCGGGTAACCCATATAATGTAGATGGCTCTGAAAAAAGAGCCTACTTAAAGGGACTTTATGATTTATCAGCCAGTAAAGGCATTGATCTTGGGGTTAATGGTGTTATGCCAGAATTAGCTCAACTGATCACTGATAACAAAGCCTCTGTCATCGCCAATGTAGGAAACCTAGTAAACCCAGTTAGCAGAACAGAAGTTCTGAATAACAGTGCCAATTTACCACTATTTTTATTTGCTCACAATCATCAACAGCGCGCATTAAAAACAGGGCAAGCTGATAATTTAAGCGCAGCTGGTTGGGCTGGACGCATTGCTGATAACTGGCAAGGTGTGAATAATAATTCACCTCTTGGCCTGAATATTGCTTATTCTGGTAGTGACCGCATGGTCGTTGGAAACTCAACAACCCCATTAGTATTAAAGCCTGGTCAACCACCCAGTTTCAAGGGAATGAAAGCCAACGGGAATAGTTCTGATCAAGATCGTAGAGCATTCTTCCAAGCATTAGCTGGTATTCAAAACTCGTCATCATCAGGAAATGTAAGTTTTGATACCAGTAATACCTTCACCACTTCTGACCCCTTTAAAAGCCTTTATAGCAATGTGTTAACCAAGTCACAAAGTACCTTCGACTTGCTGGGTAATACATGGAATAACAATGAAGTGAACTACACCTCAACAGGTTCTTATGGCGAACAATTATTTTCTAATCCTTCAGCAGCTGATTTAGGATTTGATAATGCAACAGGTGGAGGGTTGATTAAACAGCTAGAGACTGTAGCAAAAATGATTGATCTTGGTGCTCGTGATGCTTTCTCTACAGGAAGTTATAACCGACAAATATTTACAGTTCGTTTGGGAGGTTTTGATACCCATGCCACTCAGGAAGATAAACACCCTCTGTTATTACGAGAGATAAGTTTGGCGTTATGGAAGTTTCAAAAAGCCATGGAAGAGTTGGGCCATGCTAATAAAGTGACCACATTTACCATGTCTGACTTTGGTCGAACGGTTAGCAATAATGGAGATGGAACAGATCATGCTTGGGGTGCACATCATATTGTAATGGGAGGCGATGGAACAGCTACTACAGGTAACTTTGCTGGCGGTCAGATGCTAGGCTCTTTACCAGATATTACATTAGGTGGGGCGGACGACTACAGTAGCAAAGGTAGAATAATTCCTACTACAAGCCAAGATCAATTGAATGCAACACTATGTAACTGGTTTGGTGTGGATCAAACATTGATGTCTACTGTATTCCCAAATTTACAAAATTTCCAATCAGGAAATGACTTACAAAGCGCATACTTAAATACTTTATTTGCTAGTTAATCTAGTAAAAAGTGGGGGGGTGTGCTTTTATATCCTTAACTTATTAAACAGATTAAGGATTAGCAATAAATGTGCGGAATTTGCGGTGAATACAGACTAGATGGTAGCCTGCCAGAACTTAATCACATCCAAAAAATGATGGAAAAACTAGAGAAGCGTGGCCCTGAACATGGTGGCACTTTCTCTGATGGGTCATTAGCCTTTGGTCACCGTCGCTTATCTATTCTAGATTTATCTGAAAAAGCCAATCAACCTATGATTGACCCGCACCATAGTTTAGCATTGGTTTTTAATGGCACAATTTATAATCATCCAGAGTTACGCAAAGAGTTAAAATCTAAGGGTCACACCTTTTTCTCCACGGGCGATACTGAAGTAATTATTAAAGCCTACGCGGAGTGGGGCACAGAATGTGTAAAACGCTTCCTTGGCATGTTCGCCATTGCTATTTGGGACATGAAAGAAAAAACGCTGTTTATGGCGCGTGACCGCATGGGAATTAAGCCTTTGTATTACGCCAACACAGGCAAAGGCTATCGTTTCGCATCAAACACTCAAGCGTTATTAGCCAGTAATGACAATCACGACATTGACACCTCTATTGATTCCGTAGCCTTACATCACCAGTTCACTTTACACGCCGTTGTGCCTGCACCAATGACTGTTCTAAAAGGCATTCGTAAATTAGAACCCGCACATAGTTTATTAATCAAAGCTAACGGTGAGAAGGAACTACAACGCTATTGGACTTTAGATGCTACTCGTCCTAGTGAAAAAAGAACTGACGAGGAATGGATAGAGGCTATTCATGAATCATTAAAAACAGCCGTAAACCGTCGTAATGCTATTTCCGATGTGCCTGTTGGCGTATTACTTTCAGGCGGTTTAGATTCAAGTTTATTAGTCGGTTTGCTGGATGAAATAGGCATACAAGACATTCCCACATATTCCATTGGTTTTGATGATCAGCCAGAAGAAAAAGGCAGTGAGTTTGAATTCTCTGATGCTGTGGTGGAGCGTTTTAACACTGATCACCATAAAATCCACATACCCAATGAGCAAACGCTGATTAGATTGCCAGAAGCGATTGCCAATATGTCAGAACCGATGTTCGGGCAAGACGCGATTGGTTTTTATCTGCTATCAGAGCAAGTCGCCAAAGATGTAAAAGTAGTCCAATCTGGTCAAGGAGCTGATGAAGTCTTCGGTGGATATTTCTGGTACGACAAAATGAATAAGGCGAAAGGGACACACTTAGAACGCTTTCGTCAATTCTATTTTGACCGAGATCATGATGAAATGGCAGAAATGTTAATGCCAGATTATATCGATAGAGACTTTACAGCAGAAACTATGACCGCATTGCTAGAAGCACCCAATGCAGATACTTTTATAGATGCTGTCTTTAGAGCAGATACCACCATGCTAATAGTCGATGACCCAGTAAAACGTGTCGATAATATGACCATGGCGCATGGCTTAGAAGCTCGCGTACCGTTTCTAGATCATGAGTTGGTAGAGCTAGCCGCTAAAATGCCACCACATATGAAACTGAAAGATGGTGGCAAACATGTGCTTAAAGAAATTTCACGCGGGCTGATTCCAGATAGCGTAATAGATCGAAAAAAGGGCTACTTCCCTGTACCTGCACTTAAATATGTACGTGGTGAATTTTTGGAGTTTATGCAGGATATTTTGAATTCACAGAAATGTAGAGAACGTGGAATATATCAGCGTAGTTATGTTGATATGTTATTGGATGCACCTGATGAGCATCACACGAGAATTCAAGGGAATAAGCTTTGGCATATTGCATTACTAGAATATTGGCTACAAGATAATGGGGTATAGCTCGATCCACACTCATATTTTGCCCAGCTCCGCGTTGCTCCCGTACTCGATCAGTCGTATGCTTCTTCTCTGTGCGTGGGTGCGCCTTGATCAGAAATAAAATCTGGGCACTTGGAACAGGTTGTTTCAATCGTTTACTTTAAAGGTACTAATAATCTTTAGTGCTATCTCTCTTAAAGAAGGCTTCTGAACGGTCTTTTATCTCGCTCAATACTTGAATGCGCTTTTTACTTCATCTTCTAATTTAACAGCAATGGATGAAATAGACATAATTTCCTCTAGGTATTACTAAGTAATACTATTAATTGTAGTGATTTCAGTTCAAATATACAAAAAAAGGGAGTTAAGATTCCTATAATTAACTATGTTCACAATTATCAAAAAAAGGGGGGGATGCCATTCAAACTATTATAGGCAGACACCTATTGATTAATCCTTTGTGTTACACTAAACATGTATTTTTATATATAAATCAATAACATTTATTTTTAATTTAACAAACCATATTTAAAAGGATTTCTCATGGGTATTTTTAGCAAGATCAAAGACATGTTTTCAGGTGCAGCTGATTCTGCAATAGATGCAGCCTCTGGTGCTGTTGACTCTGCAACCGATGTAGCGGGTGATCTCGCTGGTGGAGCTGTTGATTTAGCTAAGGGTGCTGTTGATAAAGTAGG
>CAZWEA010000011.1:25189-33992 GCA_964632635.1 uncultured Cocleimonas sp.
GCTGTTGATAAAGTAGGCGATGTTGCAGGTGGTGCCGTTGATTTAGCTAAAGATACAGCTTCTGGTGCTGTCGATGCAGTTACTGATGTCGCTGGTTCTGTAGCAGATAGCGCTGGTGACCTTGCTGGTGGAGCTGTTGATATGGCTAAAGATGCAACTGGGAAAGTGGGTGATGTTGCAGGTGATTTAGCTGATAAGGTTTCTGGCAAAGATAATGTGTAACGAGAGATTAATTTATGCTTCCTTTTGTTGTATTTGATCTAAGGTAATTTCTTCTTTTTCCAGCATCGCATCTAGGCGGCGTTGCTGGATACACACATCAAGGATATATTCTCCTTTTTCAGATATATCCTCGGTGATAATAGCCTCGTCTTCATAAAAACCTGCACGCAGTCGTGATAGTGCAGGATGCAAACATAAGCGCCCTTTGAAAACATTATGGGCGAATATTTCAGATAATTTTTCACTCAGTTCTGGCAAACCTTCGCCAGTTACTGCAGATACCCAAACGCGGGATGGCATGCCATTGTGTTGATCTTCAACATGAGCACTTTGCTCAGTGAGGTCTATTTTATTCATTACCTCAAGCTGTGGTACGTCTTCTGCACCCAATGCTTGAATAACATTGTTCACCTGTTCACGGTAAAAATCTCGCTGCTCATCATTGCTGTCAATCACGTGCAGAATCAAATCAGCTTCGATTGTTTCTTGTAGTGTAGCGCGAAATGCAGCTACTAAATCATGCGGTAAATCACGTACAAAACCTACCGTATCAGCTAACACTATAGATTGCTGATCAGGCAAATTTACTCGCCTCAAAGTCGGATCTAATGTGGCAAAAAGCTGGTCGGCGACATAAACTTTTGAGCCTGTGATTTTATTAAAAAGAGTAGATTTACCTGCATTGGTATAACCCACTAATGAGACTGTAGGTATTTCAGTTTTCTGACGTAACTGTCTACCCTGCTCTCTTTGTTTACTTACTTTTTCTAAGCGTTTATTGATTTGTTTGATGCGGATGGATAATAAACGACGGTCTGTTTCTAATTGAGTTTCACCAGGGCCGCGCATTCCTATACCACCCTTTTGACGTTCAAGGTGAGTCCAGCCTCGTACTAAACGGGTAGACATATGCTTTAGCTGAGCAAGTTCTACTTGTAATTTACCCTCATGGGATTTAGCACGCTGAGCAAATATATCCAGAATCAATGCGGTACGATCAAGCACACGACATTCCACAAAACCTTCTAAGTTTCGTTCTTGTGCGGGTGAAAGCGCATGGTCAAATATGACTACATCAGCATTGTGTTGAATAACAGCTGTTTTAATTTCTTCGGCTTTTCCACTGCCAACAAAATAGCGAGGATCAGGAGAATAACGAGAACCTGTTATTAATGTTGAGCTTTGCGCTCCAGCTGAGCGAACCAACTCTTTGAATTCATGTTCATCTTGAACAGTTTGGTTTTTATTTGAATTTTTACCAAAGTCAATTTGTACCAATACGGCACGCTCAATCAGGGCTTCACCCTGACTGAGTTTATCAAATAATTCCAATTTATATTTCCTCTAAGGAACTAGAGGAGATTTTAAGACATGGGAATTCTTTCGTGACTATGATTGTTCTTCTTCTACCGTTAATTTAATTGGACGCGAAGGAACAATAGTAGAAATAGCATGCTTGTAAACTAGTTGGCTTACTGTGCTACCTAAAAGAATAACAAATTGATCGAATGACTCGACGTGACCTTGAAGCTTGATTCCGTTTACAAGATAGATTGCAACGGGGATACGCTCTATTCTTAAAGCGTTTAGGAAGGGTTCTTGTAGCATATGCCCTTTTGACATGATGTACTCCTTTTATTATTTAGTTGTGGTTATTAATATATTATTGTTTTGAGTCGTCAAACTACACTTCATTATTCTAGTTTGGGGGTGACAGCTCCTCTACATCCTTGCAGAGGTAAAGATAATAACAGGTTTAAGCTAAAAGTAAAAAACCTAATGCTCTCTATATGCTCAAAGGTAGTAATTTATTAATTAAGCGAAGATTTTAGCTTTTCTTAATGATAGAAGGTGTGGTTTTCCTTAATTGTAAATAGTGTATTTTCGACTACTATCAAGTAAACGAACATACGAAAGATCTATTATGTACCTGCCTATCGCTAAATTTTCACTCTTAATTTTATTTTCTATTTCATTAAACTCGCTTGCCATAGCAAACGAGACTAAAACAGAAATTATAGACTACAGTAGCTTTTTTGATGAAAGCCTCAACGACATGCAAGAAGAAGCTGACATTGCCAAAGAAGATGGTAAAAAAGGCATTCTGATTATGTTTGAGATGGATGAATGTCCATTTTGTGCTCGTATGAAAAGAACCGTATTGAACCGTAGCAACATTCAGGATTATTTTCATAAACACTTCAGGGTACTTTCTGTAGATATTGAGGGTGATCTGGAGTTAACAGACTTTGCTGGAAAAAGCACTACTCAAAAAGATTTCTCTCTAAAACAGTTTAGGGTCAGAGCAACACCTGTTTTTCAATTTATCGACTTGAAAGGAAAGCCTATAAAAAATGGACGCTTAACCGGTGCCGTTCGTGACAGTAAAGAGTTCATGATGCTGGGAAAATATATTGCTGAAGGCGAGAATAAAGAAATGCCATTTTCACGTTATAAACGTAAGCAAAAGAATAAGTAATTCTGCATTGTAACATTGCCACTATGCACTTTTTTACATCTATCAAAACAACATGCTCCTTAGTTTTTCTAGGAATGCTCTACTTCTCATCATTTGCTTTTGCGAAACAAGCACCATTAGACTCCCCACTAGATTTATCAACTGCACTTAGTTTTGCCAAAGATCACCCAAGAACGAAACTGAGTGCTGAACAACAATTAAGCCTTCCACAGCCTCAACAATCCTTTTTACTGAACTGCCATAATCTTGCATTTACTAATGCCACAGATTTCGATAGTCAAAGAAATAGCGTAGGCACCCTATTTATTCATCCCGTAGAACAACAAAAACTCTTCATTCTGCAATCTTATTTTGATGTGTTATTAGCCGACGCAAGTGTTGGCAGTATTAATGAAGATATGGCAGGTGCTTTTATTGAGTATGATCGTGCCAAAATCAGGCAGGAGTTTAAACAATATTCAGAAATACGTGTCGCCAGATTAGAGACAATCTATCAAGCTGTTTTACAGCAACGCTTTTCAGGAGAAGCACTACAACGCTTAACCCGCTTTCAACTCGCAAAATCCATAAATCACCCAGATGATTTATCCAATGATCTTAATCCACCCACTTTGATCAATGCAATTAAAAACCTTCCAGACCCTGAGGATATTTACACATCCTCCCTAAAAAATAATAGCTGGATAAAAGCTTTAGAAGATAAAAACAATCAACAGCAAATGGCAATAATAAAAATGAATTTACGCCAACAAATATTGGAGCTCACGTTACGTTTACACGTATTAAATTCTGCCATCACTCGCGCTGAGACTGAATCTTATAGCCGTGATCTTAATTTGGAATTAAGCCGTTCCCTATATGATATGGAAGTGAGAGCCAGCCTTGGCAGGTCAATGACATTACAAAGCAAAGCACGCATGCAAGAAGATCGTATTGGCTTTTGTATTACGCTTACTTGGGCACAACTTAATGCACTACAAGGGTTGGATATTCTTACTCAACCAGTCACCGCAAAGGAAGAGGCAACAGAATGAAAAATGCATTTAAGTACACGATAACTAGTCTACTTTTTTTCAGCCTAATACTGACAGCCGATGCATTACAATTAACAGGTCGCTTGGAATGGGTACACAAAATTGAAATGCGTGTGTTAGCCGATGGCGTAATCAACAAGGTTAATGTAAAAATTGGACAGCATGTCCGCAAAGGACACCTTCTACTCAGCATGGATCAACGCGAAGCAAAAGCAGAGCTATTAAAAACTAAAGCTATTGTTGCACGAGCTATTGTCACTTTAGATGATGCTAATGATGAATTGAAACGTGCCACAGAACTCTACGATCGTGGCCTCATTGCAGAAGAAGAATTAAAAGATGCAAAAATCAAACATATTGCGGCTAAAGCTGAAAAAGAGTCCGCTCATGCAGCGCAATCATTCGCGGAAGTTGCCTTAGAAAGAACCATATTGCGCGCACCTATTAGTGGCATCATTGTCACTAAAAATGCCTATGAAGGTGGCGTCGTCTATAAAACACTACAAAAAGAACCATTGATTGCCATCGCCCCCAGTGGAAAAATGCTGGCAAGATTATTGGTGAGAACCAATGTACTAAGTCAGTACAAACCTGGACAAAGTGCTAAAGTGAATGTTCACGGTAAAATCTACAATGGAAAAGTGTATAGCCAAGGTGTAGAAGCTGTTCGAATCGAACCAGGTGGTGCCGTGTATGAACTGGATATTATTTTTAACCACAGCCCCAAAGTGTTGATGCGCCCTTCTGATGTAGTGACGGTTGTACTTCCTTAAGAGCCTCTGATCAATGTCCCATAAATTCTAGCAACATCCAGAATCGAGGCATAGCTACGCAGAATGCTTATTGCCTTGTAAGCCAGCAGAACTTTATGGGACTTGACCAGAGATCCCTTAAAAGGCAGTTTAGTACAAACAAAAAAGGCGAACCGAAGTTCGCCTTTTTTGTTTGAGTTAATACTTTAACTCTTCTTTCTAACAAGTCCCTGACGATAGCCAATAAAGCCAAGCATCATCATTAGCAACATCAATGCCCATTCACTTAAGGTTGGAATTGGTTCATTGCTTGGTGGTGGTAATAAAGAATTATTAATAAAGCCAAAGTCTACTGTCAGGTTATCTGTCGTTCCAACCGTAACCGTAGTTCCTGATCCATTATGGCTCTGGTTATCTTCACTATTATCACCTGGCACTCCACTATCACCTGATCCTGATGTAGGTGAGTAACCTGATGGAGGTGGAATAGTAACCGTGTAGGTTCCATTAATAGGAACATCAATTGAGTATGACCCATTTGCACCTGTTACACCTGTGTAGATTGAACCATCTGCAGCTCTTGCGGTAACAACTACACCTGCTGGCGGGTAAGTAACCGTACCTGTTGTAGCATCACCATCATTATCATCTTCGTACCAGATTAAACTACCGATCTTAACCGATGGAGTAAACCCAAAGTCCAGAGTCAGGTTGTCTTCTGTTACAACCACAACACTAGTTCCACCTAGGCCATCATGAGTTTTATTATTCTCTGATGTCGCATCAGGCACGCTATTGTCATTTGATCCAAGTGTTGGCACATTACCTGTAGGTGTTGCCACAGTTACTGTATAGGTATCATTCTCCGGCACATCAATCAGGTAATTACCACTGGCATCCGTAGTATCAGTATAGATAGTTCCATCGCTAGCAGTAGCTGTAACAACAACACCTGCAACAGGCGTTATATTTCCTGTGGTTGAGTCACCGTCATTATCATCCTCAATCCAAACCAAATCTCCAATTTTTACCGTTGGTACGGATACAAACCCGAAGTCTAAGGTGAGGTTGTCTGTTGTCTCAACAGTTACTGTGGTTCCTGCACCATTGTGGGTTTTATTGTTCTCACCACTGGTATCAGTTCCAACGTCACTATCTGTTGATCCTGCTGTTGGTACTACACCTGATGGTGTGGCTACGGTTACCGTGTAGGTATCATTAGCTGGCACATCAATCAGATAGTTACCATTAGTATCAGTAGTACCTGTGTAAGTTGTCGTACCATCGCTAGCCGTTGCCGTTACGGTAGTTCCTACTACTGGTGTGATATTACCTGTGGTTGAATCGCCATCATTGTCATCTTCGATCCAGACTAGATTTCCGATTTTAACCAAAGGTGTTGTTGGCGGTGTAAAGCCAAAGTCTAGGGTTAGGTTATCAGTTGTCTCAACTGTGACTGTGGTTCCTGCACCATTGTGGGTTTTATTGTTCTCTCCACTGGTATCGGTTCCAACGTCACTGTCTGTAGAGCCTGCTGTAGGTACAACACCTGATGGTGTGGCTACGGTTACCGTGTAGGTATCATTAGCTGGCACATCAATCAGATAGTTACCATTAGTATCAGTAGTACCTGTGTAAGTTGTCGTACCATCGCTAGCCGTTGCCGTTACGGTAGTTCCTACTACTGGTGTGATATTACCTGTGGTTGAATCGCCATCATTGTCATCTTCGATCCAGACTAGATTTCCGATTTTAACCAAAGGTGTTGTTGGCGGTGTAAAGCCAAAGTCTAGGGTTAGGTTATCAGTTGTCTCAACTGTGACTGTGGTTCCTGCACCATTGTGGGTTTTATTGTTCTCTCCACTGGTATCGGTTCCAACGTCACTATCTGTAGAGCCTGCTGTAGGTACAACACCTGATGGTGTTGCTACGGTTACCGTGTAGGTATCGTTTGCAGGAACATCAATCAAGTAGTTACCATTTACATCAGTAGTACCTGTGTAAGTAGTGGTACCATCACTAGCTGTTGCCGTTACGGTAGTGCCTACTACTGGTGTAATAGTGCCTGTGGTTGAGTCACCATCATTATCATCTTCGATCCAGACAAGGTTGCCAATTTTAACTGTTACAGGTGTCTGAACAAAACCAAAATCAAGGGTATGATCATTTTCACCTGCATTACCAGTTGTATATGCAATAGTTGAGAAGCCAGTATTTAGTATGCCGTCATCACCATCACTATCATGGATATCAGTGCCTGCATCTTGTGTTGTAGGTGCTTTTCCACCTAGTGTAGGATCCACCAAATCAATACGTAGTTGGTAATTCGTTTCTGTTTTGAGTGCACCTCCATTCATATTAATATTTGCTGCACCACCAAAATAGTATTCGCCAGTAGCACTAGTGGTAGCTGTGCTGACTAGTGTTGCGCCTTCATAAAGGTAAACCGTTACTCCTGCTATAGGGCTTTCATCTGGGTCTTGAATACCGTCATTATCAGTATCCACCCAAACGAAATTACCAATTTGAATTGGTGCTGGGTCACAGAGCAATTCAACATCGCCTAGACCTGCCCCTTTACCCATAAAGCCTGTATCTGGATTACGTCCAGAGAATAACTCAAAACGATTATTTGTTGTGCCACTACTATTATTAAACCAGTAAATTCCACCCGTATTAAAACTTATCGGATCCATACCTGTTGAAACAACTTCATTGGTACCAGATAAAACCGCTAATCCACCTTGAGCTGTTTCTTGGTGAGCTGATGATACTTTTAAATCACTATCATAAAACTCATCAGTAGCAGCAGTGATAGTTTCAACAGTGAAAGTCCCGTCATTATTAGTAACTGCTCTTAAGATATCGCCACCAGATGCGACTTGATAGCGTATGGACTCATTTGTACCAGTACCCCAGTTAAGTGCGCCATATTGCATACTAGTACGATCTATAAACCCTAGAATCATATTCCCTGAGTCATCAAACTCAATATCCGATAAAATAGGGGTAGCACGAGTAAAAGCAGAATTATTAGGAGGTGAGAAGTCAGCAACGGTATCACGCCAAGGGCGCCAAGCTGCGTTATTAAGGGGTGCGGCAAGTTGGCGTGGATAATCCAGTGAATAATTATTGATTGCCGTTGTCCAACTAGTACCATCAAAAGCATACACATAAGCACCTAAATCAGCAGCCGTACCAGATGCTCCCTCAGCCGAACAAACTACACCCAAATATAATTTAGCATCATGTACTTTTAATGCCCAAGGTCGTGCCTCACCGTTATTACAAGTTGTTGTTGGAAATGCGGGCAAAAGCGCCGCAGCTGCAGCGGGATTATTAAGGTCTACACTATAAATAAACTTATCCGTTAAATTCGTGACAAACAATGTATCTCCATCCTCGGAAATATCAATATCACCTAAACCAACTTTTGCAACCAAGGGAAATGCTGGATCATCATGATTTAAATCTGTGGGATCAACACCAATCAATGAACGAGCAGTATTAGTAGGAACGCCCGTTGCAGTAGTTAAATCATGAAGTAATGTGGCTGTACCCGGCGTTCCTTTAGGGTCTGCAATGGCATAAATAGCACTACCTCCACTAGGGCCGATACCTACATGGCGACGCAATACCGAAGAGGTATAAAGTGTATTGCGTTTTGAATCATAAGCTACCCCCCAAGTTGCACCCGTTTCAGTTTTTGAGGCAATAGTCGTTTTGTTAGCTCCAGAGTAATCATAAGCGTATACACTTTCAGAAAGACCGTTAGCCGCTGGGTCACCGTTTACATAAACAGGGGTTATTGCTTTAGGGTTAGCTTGACAATATTGAGAGGCATTATGCAACCCAACATTTATCGCTGCTTGATCATCAGTTACAAACTGTACAGTTGTACCAGAATCTGTTCCAAACTCACTTGATTGCAGATAAGTTGGAATTCCCGTGACTTCTACACGCGCATCGTTACCAAAAGCGCCTGATGCAGTCCAACTACCAGCAGTGTTAGTTTGAACTGTTACAACAGTGCCATTCTCACCCGTTACCGTAACGTCAACTCCACTAACACCTAGCTCATTAGTATCTTGAACTCCATAGGTATTAGAGACCGCACCATTCAGGGGTAATTCTCGAAAAACAGTTCCACCTAAATTTGAAACTGGACTAGCATGAGCTAGAGTCCCAAACAACGACACTGCGACAATATTAATTAACTGAATTTTTCTCATTTTACCCCTTGAATAAATCAACAATAATAAATCTTTAAATAGTTTTAATTATAGACCTTTCTAGATTAACATCAGATTAACATC
>CAZWEA010000011.1:34092-35782 GCA_964632635.1 uncultured Cocleimonas sp.
AGATTAACATCAGATTAACATCTCAGTATAGTTCTATTAGAAATATCTAAAAGCGCCTCTATCTAATAATAGAACTAGATCATAGTTTACTGGTGCGCTAGAGAAAAAATCTTAAAAGCACTATATGGCACCCCCCCCTTTTTTTGAAGATTGTAGCATTTGATCTCTACTTAAAAACTTGTTCACCGTACTTATAACCTCATCAAGCAGATAATCCTGTGCACTGAATCGGGTGATATTTGGCTCAGAGCGCATCCACGTCATTTGTCGTTTTGCTAGTTGGCGTGTTGCAATTACAGCCCTTTCTTTCATTTCATCTTCATCCAACTTTCCTTCAAGGAAATTCCAAACTTGACGATAACCTACTGCGCGCATTGCGGGTAAATCAGCATGTAAATCATCTCGTGCATGCAGTTTTTTAACTTCATCAAGAAAGCCTTCTTCTAGCATTTTATCAAAGCGGACTGCGGCTAATTCACGCACCCATTCACGCTCTGGAATCAATGCGATTTTTAATAATTTATAGGGAAGCGCGCTCGACTTCTCTTCCTTTTGATGTGTGCTTAATGGCTTACCCGTTAACTCAAAGACCTCTAAAGCACGCTGAATACGTTGTTTATCATTTGGGTGAATACGTTTAGCTGCAACAGGATCAACTTCAATAAGGCGTTGATGTAAAAATCCCCAGCCTTTTTCTTCGGCTTCTGCTGAGAGTTTTGTTCGTATTGCAGCATCAGCTTCTGGCAAGACAGCCAAACCATTTTCTAGTGCGCGGTAATACAACATTGTTCCGCCTACCAACACAGGGATTTTTCCTTTTTCACTAATATCCTGCATCTCACGCAAAGCATCTTTACGAAAATCTGCCGCAGAATATGATTCCGAAGGATCAAGGAAACTAATTAAACGATGAGGTGCTTTTTCTAATTCTTTTGCTGTTGGTTTTGCCGTACCAATATCCATATCTTTATAAACCAAAGCAGAATCGACACTAATCAACTCGATAGGAAAATGTTCCATAAGCTTCATAGCTAACCCTGTTTTACCCGAAGCCGTCGGACCAATAATAAAAATGGCTGGTGGCAAACTCATTGCTTTAGCACCTCTTTAAGTCGAATTTTCAACCTCGTATAAATCCGTTTAAATTTCTTATTCGTTGAATCCCCTTCTCGCATATAGTTCTTCTTTATATAAGTTTTGATTTCAGCCGCTTTGATTTTTATACTTTTATAAGTATCTGTCGCCTTAAGCCAATCAACCCACTGCATCACAAAACTATACGCTTTTTCGAACCATGCAAACGCCATAAGCTTAGGCTTTGTTACACGAAACATCCAGAAAGTGAACGCCGCAATAGGAATCTTACCCGCATAAATCAAAGCCCAAAGTAATACCTTGCCCTGTAGCAAAAGTGCTCCTGCGTATATTCCTTGAATTTCAGTGATGATAAAAAGTATAACAAAGGTAATTAATATCACCGTGCCATTCACATCTTGAAGAAAGACCTCTAAACGCTTTAACAGCTTAAGTGATTGAACATAACGCACAATCGGCCGCGCAAACCGCTCCCACACTAACTCTTCATAGAAGATATAACCTAAGACGATAAGGACGAAAAGATAATGCGTGAGGGACTTTATTATTTTATTCATTATTAGTATTAAATCATGATTGCTTAGTACAGTCGAAA
>CAZWEA010000012.1:0-34506 GCA_964632635.1 uncultured Cocleimonas sp.
ACGCGAAGGTGGACGTACAGTTGGTGCAGGTGTTGTTGCTAAAATCGTTGAATAATATTTTAGAAGGTGTGAGATAAGTTATGTCAGGTCAAAAAATTAGAATTCGTTTAAAGTCATTCGATCATAAGTTAATTGATCGTTCTGCTGGAGAGATTGTTGAAACAGCTAAACGTACAGGTGCTAGAGTTAAAGGTCCGATTCCTTTGCCTACTAGAAAAGAGCGCTTTACAATACTTGTTTCCCCTCACGTAAATAAGGATGCTAGAGATCAATACGAGATTCGAACTCATAAACGTTTGATGGATATCGTTGAGCCAACAGATCGCACAGTTGATGCGCTTATGAAATTAGATCTTGCTACAGGTGTGGATGTGCAGATAAAGCTGCTCTAATTTTAGTAATTTTGTGTGCATTTCATATAACTAAATTATCTATTTTTTTTAAATTTAAAAAATATGAATAAAAGAGTAATGTTAGAGTTCCCTAACGTGAATTTATCTGGCATAATGCGCGCCTTTCTTCGACTCAGTGTTATAAGTTTGAGTTGATTTCTAATTAAAAAATGCTTGGTTGTAATAAATTGAGTAGAGATATAATGAGGTGATAACATGGCGATTAGCCTGCTGGGTTCTAAGGTTGGAATGACCCGTGTATTTAGTGATGAAGGTATGGTAACTCCGGTTACTGTTTTGGAGTTACAACCTAATCGTATATCTCAGGTTAAGACTTTAGAGACGGATGGTTATAATGCGGTTCAGTTAACAGTTGGTGTAAGAAAAGCATCAAAAGTTAACAAGGCATTATCTGGTCACTATGCAAAGGCTTCTGTAGAGTCAGGTGTTGTGACGCGGGAGTCACGGCTTGAGTCTACTGAGAGTTATGAGATAGGTTCTACTATATCTGTAGATATATTTGAAGAGGGGCAGAAGGTCGATGTTACTGGTGTAACTATCGGCAAAGGATTTGCTGGAGTATTAAAGCGATATAATTTTGCTGGTAAAGATGCGACTCATGGTAATTCAATTAATCATAGAACTCCTGGTTCGATAGGTCAAAACCAAACGCCTGGAAGGGTGTTTAAAGGTAAGAAAATGTCTGGTCATATGGGTTCAGTAAGGCAAACAACGCAAAATTTAACAGTTGTTTCTATAGACTTGGAAAAGAATTTGATGTTTGTGAAAGGTGCAGTTCCTGGTGCGTCTGGTGGGAATATTATTGTAAAATCTGCAATTAAAGGTTAGTCGAATAATGGAACTTAAAAGTGTAAGTGGTAAGGTATTTTCACTAAGTGATGATGTCTTTGCTAGAGAATTTAATGGGTCTCTTGTGCATCAGGCGGTTGTCTCATATATGGCGGCTGGTCGTGCAGGTTCAAAGGCTCAAAAGTCACGATCTGATGTGAGTGGTGGTGGGGCAAAGCCTTGGAGGCAGAAAGGTACAGGGCGAGCACGTGCAGGAACGTCACGCGGACCTATTTGGAGAAAAGGTGGGGTTACATTTGCATCACGTCCTCGTGACTATTCTAAAAAAATGAATAAGAAAATGTATCGTGCAGCAATGTGCTCAATCTTTTCTGAATTGGTGAGGTCGGATTCCTTGGTGATCATTGAAGAGTTCGGTCTTAAAGAGCCTAAAACTAAGGAGTTGCTTTCAAAGTTAGAAAGCTTTGATGCTATGAATTCGTTACTCGTTAGTGCTGATGAGGATGCTAATGTTACAATGTCTGTTCGTAATATACCTAATTGTGAGTCGTTAGAGGTTTCATCCCTTAATCCTGTGAGCCTTATTTCGCATGATAAGGTTTTGATTACTTCCTCTGCTGTAACGAAAATTCAGGAGTGGTTGAAATGAACTTATTGAATGCTGATAATCAAGAGCGTTTGTATCACGTGATCATAGGTACTCATGTGACAGAAAAGGCTATGTCTGAATCTGATTCGAATGTGCACGTGTTTAAAGTTGCGACTAATGCAACAAAAAGCGAAATAAAAAGTGCAATAAAAGAATTGTTCGAAGTTGATGTGAAAAGTGTTCGAACATCTGTTGTTAAGGGTAAGACAAAATCATTTGGTCGCAGAACTGGTAAGCGGAAAGATTGGAAGAAGGCTTATGTAAGGCTTTCTGAAGGTCAGGTTATTAATATGGAGGCTGAAGGCTAATGGCTATCGTCAAGATGAAGCCAACTTCCCCTGGTCGACGACATCAGGTTAGAGTTGTAAATAAAGATTTGCATAAGGGGAAGCCTCATAAGGCTCTTCTAGAAAAGAAAAGTAAGTCTGGTGGTCGTAATAATAATGGGCGTATTACTACGAGGCATATTGGTGGTGGGCACAAACAGCATTACCGTATCATTGACTTTAAAAGGGATAAGGATGGTGTTCCTGCGACGGTAGAATCTGTCGAGTATGATCCTAATCGAACAGCTAATATTGCCTTGCTTAAATATGCAGATGGAGAGAGGAGATACATAATCGCTCCAAAGGGAATAAAGTGTGATGATAAGATATCATCTGGTTCTGACTCGCCAATTTCTGCTGGAAACTCCCTTTCTTTATTGGATATGCCAGTTGGTACTGTTGTTCATTGTGTTGAGATGAAGCCTGGTAAGGGTGCGCAAATGGCAAGGAGTGCCGGTACATCAGCGCAGCTGATTGCAAGAGAAGGACGCTACTCTACATTGCGACTTCGTTCAGGAGAAATGCGTAAAATTCTTTCTGTTTGTAAGGCAACAGTAGGCGAAGTAAGTAACTCAGAACATAGTCTTGTTAAGTTGGGGAAAGCTGGTGCTAGTAGACATCGTGGTATAAGGCCTACTGTACGTGGTGTTGTTATGAATCCAGTAGACCATCCGCATGGTGGTGGTGAAGGTAAGACATCAGGAGGTAGACATCCTGTGTCCCCATGGGGTGTACCAACTAAAGGTTATAAGACGAGAAAAAATAAACGTACAGATAGTTTAATTGTGCGCCGAAGAAATAAGAGGTAGGTATTATGCCGCGTTCGCTTAAGAAAGGACCATTTGTTGATCATCATTTGATGAGTAAGGTTTTAAAAGCCGTTAATGCTGGGGATAGAAAGCCAATAAAGACTTGGTCTCGCCGTTCGATGATCGTACCAAATATGGTAGGTCTTACAATAGCGATTCATAACGGTAGGCAGCATGTCCCAGTTCTTGTTAATGAGCATATGGTTGGTCATAAGTTAGGGGAGTTTTCTCCTACAAGAATGTTTCGTGGTCACTTGGCTGATAAGTCATCATAATTGGTTGTTAGGAAATAGAAATGGAAGTAACTGCTAAATTAAGGTTTGCTCGCATCTCGCCGCAAAAAGCAAGATTGGTGGCTGGTCAGGTTCGTGGTCTGCCAGTAGATAAGGCTCTAGAGGTTTTGATGTTTAGTCAAAAGAAAGCATCTGGTATCGTTAAAAAGATTCTTGAGTCTGCTATTGCAAATGCTGAAAATAACGAAGGTGCTGATATAGATGAGCTATCAATCATTAATTTGATGGTAGATCAAGCGCCAACGATGAAAAGAATGCGCCCTCGTGCAAAAGGGCGGGCTAATAGAATTATTAAACGGACGAGTCATATTACTCTTACCGTTAGTGATGGACAGGTGTGAGGTAAAGTATGGGACAAAAAATTCATCCGATAGGTTTTCGTCTTGGTATAGCGTCTGACTGGAGATCAAAATGGTATGCAGAAGGTAGAGAATATGCAGATTTTTTGCATAAAGATTTAGCTGTGCGTGCATCTATCGAAAAAAGACTTAAACATGCGTCAGTTAGTAGGATTCAAATAGAACGACCTGCTAAGTCTGCCTTTATCACAATTCATACAGCGCGTCCTGGTGTGGTGATTGGAAAAAAAGGAGAGGATATAGAGAAGCTTAGATCTGATACTGCTAAAATGATGGGTTTGCACCCTAACAATGTTAAGGTGAATATAGAAGAAATTCGAAAGCCTGAGTTAGATGCAAAGCTTGTAGCTGAGAGTATTGCTAGTCAATTAGAAAGGCGTATCATGTTTCGACGTGCGATGAAACGTGCGGTAGGTAATGCAATGAGACTGGGTGCTTTAGGTATAAAGATAAGTTGTGGAGGTCGCTTAAATGGTGCAGATATAGCGCGCACAGAGTGGTACAGAGAAGGAAGAGTTCCTTTGCATACACTGCGTGCAGATATTGACTATTCTACTGCAAAAGCACATACAACATATGGTGTTATAGGTATCAAAGTTTGGATTTATAAAGGTGAGGTCTTTGACTTGGAGTTAAAGTCGCAAAAAGACAGCCAGAAAAGTAAGAAAAAAAGATAGAGGTTTGATATGTTACAGCCCAAGAGAACAAAATTCCGTAAGCAGTTTAAAGGCAGAAATAGAGGTCTTGCAACTGTTGGTAGTAAAGTAAGTTTTGGTGAGTATGGCTTGAAAGCCGTAGGAAGAGGACGTTTGACGGCGAGACAGATTGAAGCAGCTCGTCGTGCAATGACAAGGCATATAAAGCGTGGTGGGAAGATATGGATCCGAGTTTTTCCTGATAAGCCAATTACAAGTAAACCTTTAGAGGTAAGAATGGGTAAAGGTAAAGGTAATGTTGAGTATTGGGTTTGTCAGATTCAACCAGGAAGAATGCTTTATGAAATGGAAGGTGTGGATGAAGAGATAGCTCGTGAAGCTTTTTCACTTGCGGCTTCTAAATTGCCAATTAAAACTGTATTTGTTGCTAGGACGGTGATGTAATGAAAGCTAGTGAAATGAGAAATAAGAGTTTAGAAGAGCTTTCAAAAGAGCTTCTTGAAACTCTGAAAGAGCAATTTGTTTTACGTATGCAGCGTTCTAGTGGTCAGTTGAACCGTTCATCTGAGATGAGAAAAGTGAGACGAAAGGTTGCGCGTATAAAAACTATCGTTAATGAAATGGAAAAGAAGAGTGTAGGTGAGTAATGTCTGAGCAATCAACTAAAGTAGAGCGTAGTATTACTGGTGTAGTAATAAGTGATAAAATGAATAAAAGTATAGTAGTTATGGGTGAAAGAAAAGTTAAACACCCTCTATATGGAAAGTTTATGCGACGTTCTACCAAGTATCATGCGCATGATGAGAAAGATGAGTGCAATATAGGCGATACTGTCACGATTCAAGAATGTAGGCCGCTTTCAAAAACTAAGTCTTGGAAGTTAGTAGCAGTTATTGAAAAGAAAGTAACTTAACTTTAAATAATCGACTTAATTATACTTTGGTATTTTAAAATGATACAAATGCAAACAAAATTAGATATTGCTGATAATAGCGGAGCAAGACGTGTTCAGTGTATTAAAGTTCTTGGTGGTTCACATCGCCGCTATGCTGGGATTGGTGATATTATTAAGGTCAGTATAAAGGAAGCAATTCCACGTGGTAAGGTAAAGAAAGGAGATGTATACACGGCTGTTGTTGTAAGGACTGCTAAGGGTGTACGTAGAAAAGATGGCTCTGCTATACGGTTTGATTCTAATTCTGCTGTGTTGCTTAATTCAAAACTTGAACCGATTGGCACTAGGATATTCGGCCCTGTAACTAGAGAGTTGCGTGATAAGAATTTCATGAAAATTATATCATTAGCGCCAGAAGTTTTATAAGGAGTTGGCATGAATAAGATAGTTAAAAATGACTTGGTTATCGTTATAGCAGGAAAGGATAAGGGGCGCCAGGGTAATGTAAGTGAGCTGTTGAAAAATGGTAAGTTACTTATTCAAGGTATAAATGTTGCAAAAAAACATTTGAAAGGTAACCCGCAGGCAGGTATTCAAGGTGGTATTGTCGATAAAGAGATGCCAGTTGAAATTTCGAATGTGATGTTGCTGAATCCTGCTACGAACAAACCAGATAGAGTTGGTATTAGATTAGAAAAAGATGGAAAAAAAGTACGCTACTTCAAATCTAATAATGAAGTTGTTAACTAAAATATCCCAACTGAATATAGTTATTAATATAAAGGTATTAAGATGTCTAGATTACAAGATTTTTATAAGGAGCAAGTAGTTAAGGAATTAACAGATAAGTTTTCTTATGAAAATGTTATGCAAGTTCCAAAAATCACAATGATTTCTCTAAATATGGGTCTAGGTGATGCAGTTGGTGATAAGAAAATAGTAGAGCATGCAGTATCAGATATGACTAAAATATCAGGGCAGAAGCCAGTTGTTACAATTTCAAGGAAATCAATTGCAGGTTTTAAAATAAGAGATAATTGGCCTATTGGTTGTAAAGTTAATCTAAGGCGTAAACAGATGTATGAGTTTATGGACAGACTAATTCATATTTCTATACCTCGTGTGCGTGATTTTCGTGGCTTAAATCCGAGGTCTTTCGATGGACGTGGAAATTATAGTTTGGGCTTTAATGAGCAAATTATATTTCCTGAAATTGATTATGATAAAATTGATAAACTTCGTGGTTTAGATATCTCAATTACAACTACTGCAAAAACTGATGAAGAAGGAAAAGCGCTACTTGAGGCTTTCAATTTTCCTTTTAAGAAATAATAATAGGATTTATAGAAATGGCTAAGAAATCTATGATAGCTCGTGAAGCTAAACGAACTAAGCTTGTTGCAAAATTTGCTAGTAAAAGGGCGTCGTTGAAAGAAATTATACGATCTCCCAAAAGTAGCTATGAAGAAGTTATGGCTGCAACAGACTCGCTTCAAAAATTACCTAGAAATAGTTCAAAAGTTAGACAAAGAAACCGTTGTGTGATTACTGGAAGACCGCATGGTGTGTACAGTAAATTTGGTTTATGTAGAAATAAGTTGAGAGAGTCAGCTATGGAAGGTGATCTTCCTGGCTTAACTAAGGCAAGCTGGTAAGGAGTACAATTATAATGAGCATGAGTGACCCTATAGCAGATATGTTGACACGTATCAGAAATGGACAGACGGCGAACAAAGCCAATGTTAAATTTTCTGCTTCTAATAAAAAAAGTGCTGTATTGGCAGTACTTAAAGAAGAAGGTTATATTGAAACATTTGATACAAATGAAGATGTAAAACCTGAAACAACAGTGCTTTTGAAATACTTTCAAGGACAGCCGGTTATTAGTACCTTAAAACGCATAAGTCGACCTGGCTTAAGAATTTTTAAGGGAAAAGATGAGCTTCCAAATGTTATGTCTGGTCTTGGTGTGGCGATTATTTCTACATCAAGTGGTGTTATGAGTGATAGATTAGCAAGAGCAAATGGTTTCGGTGGCGAAGTTATTTGTATTGTAGAATAGTAGGTAAAAGATATGTCTAGAATTGCGAATATGCCTATAGAAATACCGACAGGAGTTGAGGCTAAGGTTGATGGTCAAAATATTAATATAAAGGGGAGCAAAGGCTCTTTTGAATATCAACTTAATGACTTGGTTACAGTTGTTGTAGAGGGTACTCAATTGGTTGTAAAGCCAAAAAACCAAAATATTAAGAAACATTGGGCTATGGCAGGTACAATGCGTGCTTTAACAAATAATATGATTGTCGGTGTAAGTGAAGGTTTTGAAAAGAGACTTGAACTTGTTGGCGTTGGTTACCGTGCCCAAGCTCAAGGTAATAAGTTAAACCTAACTCTTGGCTTTTCCCATCCTGTTGTACATGAGATACCAAAAGGTGTTAGCGTAGAAACTCCTAGCCAAACAGAAATTATACTTCGTGGTATTGATAAACAAATAATTGGTCAAACGGCAGCTGAAATACGTGCATATAGACCCCCTGAGCCATATAAAGGTAAAGGTGTTAAGTATGCTGGTGAGCATATAGTTCGTAAAGAAGCAAAGAAAACTTAAGGTAAGAGTAATGAATAAAAGACTATCAAGAATTCGGCGCGGTAAACGCTCTCGAATGAAAATGAAAGAACAGGGTGTTAATCGCCTAACTATATTTAGAAGTTCACGTCATATTTATGCGCAAATCATTTCTGGTGAAAAGAATCTGATTCTAGCATCAGCGTCTACTGTAGAAAAATCAGTTCGTGATAGTTTAAATTATACTGGTAATGCTGAAGCAGCCTCTACAGTTGGAAAATTAGTTGCAGAGCGAGCTCAAAAAAACGGCATTCAGTCAGTTGCTTTTGATCGTTCTGGTTTTAAGTATCACGGACGTGTTAAAGCGCTTGCAGAAGCCGCACGTGAAGCAGGATTACAGTTCTAAAGGTTAAGGTTATGGCAAGAGCAGATAATACAGATAATGCTACTGATGGGTTACAAGAAAAACTTGTACATGTGAATCGAGTAGCAAAAGTTGTAAAGGGTGGTAGAGTTTTTGGTTTTACAGCTTTAGCAGTTGTTGGTGATGGAAACGGAAGAATTGGTTTCGGCTATGGTAAAGCACGTGAAGTTCCTGTTGCAATTCAAAAAGCAATGGAAAAGGCACGTAAAAACATTGTTAATGTTGCTTTAGTTGATGATACTTTGCAGTATGAAATTAATGCTAGACACGGTGCAGCTCATGTGTTCATGAAGCCTGCATCGGATGGTACTGGTATAATTGCTGGAGGTGCTATGCGAGCTGTCTTTGAAGTGGTCGGCGTTAAAAATGTTCTGGCAAAATGTGTTGGATCAAGAAACCCTATTAATGTTGTCAGAGCAACTATCAAAGGTCTGGCTGAAATGAACTCACCAGAAACAATTGCCGCTAAGCGTGGAAAAACGATTGACGAAATTAGGAGTTGATCATGGCAAAAAATAAACAAATTAAAATCACTATGATTAAAAGCATGAATGGGCGTTTGAAATCTCATAAATCTTGCGTAAAAGGTTTAGGTATTCGTAAAATGCATAATTCTGTATTAGTATTTGATACGCCTGAAAATAGAGGGATGATTAATAAAATCTCATATTTATTACAGGTAGAGGATGTTTTATAATGAAACTTAATACATTAAAGCCTGCTGAAGGTAGTGTTAAAGATCGTAAGCGAGTAGGTAGAGGTATTGGTTGTGGTTGGGGTAAAACCTGTGCTCGTGGGCATAAAGGACAGAAGTCCCGTTCTGGTGGTTTTCACAAGGTTGGATTCGAGGGTGGACAGATGCCTTTGCAGCGTAGATTACCAAAAGTTGGCTTTAGTTCCCGTATTGGTGCCTATACATCTCAGATCAGATTACATGAATTATCCGCTATAGATTCAAAAATTATTGATATTGATACCTTGAAAGAGAATAATCTTATCTCTAAGAATATAGTAAAAGTTAAAGTTATGCTGTCTGGTAGTATTGATAAACCAATTACTTTAAAAGGTATAAAGGTTAGTGTTGGTGCTAAAGAAGCAATTGAATCTGCTGGTGGAAAAGTAGAAAATTAATAGGGGTTAAATAGTGGCAACAAAAAATGCTACAGGGATGCTTTCGGGTATCGGTAATATAGCGGAAATTAAACAAAGGCTTGCCTTTGTTTTTTTCGCTCTGATTGTATATAGAATTGGTACATTTATTCCAATTCCTGGTGTAAATCCGGCTGCATTATCTCAGTTTTTTGAGCAAAATACGGGGACCATACTTGGTGTCTTTAATATGTTTTCAGGAGGTGCACTTGAACGTCTAAGTGTTTTTGCTCTCGGTATAATGCCTTATATCTCATCTTCTATAATTGTTCAGTTAATGACTCATGTAATACCTTCATTGCAGCAACTAAAGAAAGAAGGTGAGGCAGGTAAGAGAAAAATAACTCAATATACAAGATATGGAACAGTAGGTTTGGCTCTATTTCAAAGTATTGGGATATCAATGGCTCTTGGTGGCCAAGATCTAGGTGGTGGTCAAACCATTGCTCTATATCCAGGCTTAGGGTTTACTATAACCACCGTAGTTTCATTGGTTACAGGAACATTGTTTTTAATGTGGCTTGGTGAGCAAATCACAGAGCGTGGAATTGGAAATGGTATTTCTCTCATAATATTTGCTGGAATTGTTGCAGGACTACCTTCTGCAGTTGGAGGGACTTTACAACTGGCTAATGAAGGTACACTATCAGGTGCATTTGTAATAATATTGTTAGCTCTAGCTGTTTTAGTCACTGCATTCATCGTATTTGTTGAGCGTGGACAAAGAAGAATTACAGTAAACTATGCTAATAGACAACAAGGAAGAAAAATGGCGATGGGTCAATCTAGTCATTTGCCTTTAAAGCTTAATATGGCTGGCGTTATTCCACCTATATTTGCTTCCAGTATTATTCTGTTTCCTTCAAGTCTTGGAAGATGGATATCAGATGCAAATGGTGCTGAGTGGTTACAAGACTTCGTTACTATGTTGCAGCCAGGGCAGCCTTTATATGTATTGTTCTATGCCTTAGCGATTATATTTTTTACTTTCTTCTATACTGCCCTTGTATTTAATTCTAGAGAAACAGCTGATAACTTAAAGAAAGCTGGTGCCTTTATTCCTGGTATAAGGCCAGGTAGAGAAACGGCTAAGTATATTGATGGTGTTATGACAAGGCTAACGACTGTTGGTGCAATATATATTACTCTTGTTTGCTTACTACCAGAATTCTTAATACTAGGTTGGAATGTACCATTTTATTTTGGAGGTACTTCCTTGCTGATTATTGTGGTTGTAGTTATGGATTTTATTGCGCAAGTACAATCTCATATGATGTCACATCAATATGATGGTTTGATGAAGAAAGCAAATTTTAAAGCAAGTAAAAAGAAACCAAAAAAGATTTAATTGGTATTTGAATTAATTTGATATTTCTTAGTATCTGTACTGAATTTTATAGAATATAGAAATGTTTATTATAAAGAGGTCTAACACATGAAGGTTCGTGCATCCGTTAAAAAAATGTGTCGTAATTGTCGCATCGTAAAGCGTAAAGGGGTAGTTCGTGTAATTTGTACTGACCCTAGGCATAAACAACGTCAAGGTTAATCTGTAACATATATTACTTTATTTAAGTATTTATATTTTTATACGTTAACTTGTGTTTTTTGTTGATTAACATAGGAACATCGGGTATTGTGCCCGCTTTTCCTAGCAGTCTGGAGAGTTTTAATGGCTCGTATCGCGGGTATTAATATCCCTGTAAATAAACATACCGTAATAGGTTTAACATCTATTTACGGTATTGGTAGAACACGTGCTTCACTGATATGTACTAGTGCAAAAGTATCACCTGATACTAAAATTAGTGCTTTGTCTGAAGAAGAAATTGAACGTGTTCGTAAGGAAGTCGCTAAATTTACCATTGAGGGTGATTTACGTCGTGATGTTTCTATGAATATCAAGAATCTGATGGATCTTGGTTGTTTTAGAGGAATAAGGCATAGACGTGGTTTACCTTTGCGTGGGCAACGTACGAAAACAAATGCACGAACTAGAAAAGGTCCTCGTAAACCTATTCGTCGTTAGATTTTCAGTATTAAAATTTATCTGTTGTTTAATTTTTTAAAGTGAGTAATTAAAATGGCGAGTGCCACAAAGTCTCGAAAAAAAGTCAAAAGGTCTGTAAGTGATGGCATCGCACATATTCATGCGTCATTTAATAACACGATTATTACAATTACAGATAGGCAGGGTAATGCTCTTGCTTGGGCTACAGCTGGAGGGTCAGGTTTTAGAGGGTCTCGTAAGAGCACCCCTTTTGCTGCTCAGGTTGCTGCTGAAAAAGCTGGTGAAACTGCAAAGCAGTTTGGGCTTAAAAATTTAGATGTTCATGTTAAAGGTCCTGGTCCTGGTCGTGAATCAGCTGTAAGAGCTTTAAATAATATTGGTTATAAAATAACTAATATTATAGATGTTACACCCATTCCTCATAATGGATGTCGCCCACCTAAAAAACGTAGAGTGTAGTTGGAGAATTTAAAATGGCTAGATATATTGGTCCAAAATGTAAGTTAATGCGTCGAGAGGGTACTGATCTCTATTTGAAAGGTCGCGGTCGTTCTTTAGAAAACAAGTGTAACTTGGAGAAGATTCCGGGTGTTCACGGTGAGCGTAGAACTAGATTGTCTGATTACGGAATACAATTACGTGAAAAACAAAAAGTCCGTCGTATTTATGGTGTTTTAGAAAAACAGTTCAGGAATTACTTTAAAGAAGCTGTTCGTTTAAAAGGATCGACAGGTGAAAATTTGCTTCAACTACTTGAGTCTAGACTCGATAATGTAACATATCGAATGGGTTATGGTACTACTCGAGCAGAAGCTAGACAGCTTGTTAGTCATAAGTCAATTATGGTAAATGGAATCTCAGTTAATATACCTTCTTATCAAGTCAAACCTGGAGACGTTGTCTCTGTTAGAGAAAAGGCAAAAAAGCAGACTAGAATTCAAGATTCAATATCAGTTGCAGACCAAATAGGTATTCCTGAATGGCTTGAAGTTGATATAAAGAAACTTGAAGGTATTTTCAAAGTAGCACCAGAAAGAGATGAACTACCTTCTGAGATCAATGAGTCTCTTATTGTAGAACTTTACTCTAAGTAAGCTTAGTTTGTTATAAGAATTATTGAGGTTTATTATTGTGTCAAAAACAAATGATCTTCTAAAACCACGTAATATTCAAGTCACTGACTTAGGACATTATACATCTAAAATTGTTTTAGAACCCTTAGAGCGTGGTTTCGGTCATACTCTTGGAAACTCCTTGCGGAGAATATTACTATCATCTATTACAGGTTGTGCTGTAACCGAAGTTAAAATTACAGGTGTAGAGCATGAATATACTGCATTAGATGGTATACAAGAAGATGTAGTCGATATCCTTCTAAATCTAAAAAACTTAGCATTTAGACTGAATACTAAAGATGAAGTTTTACTTGAACTACGTAAAAAAGGACCAGGTGTAGTTACTGCAGCTGATTTACAGTTGGATCATGATGTTGAAATTGTAGATCCAAAAGCAGTTATTGCGACATTGACTTCTGACGTTGAACTTGAAATGAGTATCAAAGTCGAAAGAGGTAGAGGCTACCAAACTGCACCTAGTAGGCGTGGACCAGATTCCCCAGAACTTCCATTAGGTACTTTAGTACTTGATGCCTCTTTCAGTCCTATACAACGAATTTCCTATGAAGTGGATAGTGCTCGTGTTGATAATAGAACTGATATGGATAAGTTAATCATTGAATTAAAGTCTGATGGCTCTATTGACCCTGAAGAAACTATCAGTGATGCCGCAACAATATTACATGAACAACTAGCTGTATTTTTTGATCTTACAATTATTGAACCAGAGCCTGAAGAAGAGCCTGAACCAGAAATTGATCCTGTCTTGCTAAGACCTGTAGATGATCTAGAGTTAACAGTAAGGTCAGCTAACTGTCTTAAAGCTGAGCAAGTTTATTATATTGGTGATTTAGTGCAGAAAACTGAAGTTGAGTTGTTAAAAACACCAAATCTAGGTAAGAAATCTTTAACAGAAATCAAAGATATTCTTGCTTCTCATGGTCTAACATTGGGTGCACGTTTAGAGAATTGGCCTCCAGCTTCGATCGATTCAAACGATGCTAGAGTAGGTTAGTATCAGTTAGTAATTTAAATTTAAGGTTTTATAAATGCGACATCGTAAAATAGGTAGACAGCTAAGTAGAAATAGTAGTCACCGAAAAGCAACACTACAAAGTTTATCTACTGCTTTAATAAAGAATGGTGGTATTAAAACTACCGTGGCAAAAGCAAAAGAACTACGTAGAGTAGCTGAGCCACTGATCACAAGAGCTAAAGTTGATTCAGTGCATAATAGACGTACAGTTTTCTCTCGATTACGTGATGATGAGTGCGTTGGTATTCTATTTAATGAGTTGGGCCCAAGATATAAAGAACGTCCTGGAGGTTACACAAGAATAATCAAGTGTGGGTATCGTGCTGGGGATAGTGCTCCGATGGCTTATATTGAGCTTGTTGATCGGCCTGACCTTACTACTACTGACTAGAAATTCTTCAAACACATAGAACTGTTATATTCTGGTTCTATGTGTTTGTTATATATAAATAGGTAGAATCCTCTCACCTTTAGCAAGAATTTCCTCTTTCTCCTCTGTATCCTTTTCATAAGTAAATACTCTGATTTTCATTCCACACCAAGATTTAAGCTCAACTTTAACAGAGCACGTTCTATCTTCTGCGATATCCATTAGAACCATTGTGTTATTATATTTAGTTGCTGCCAATAAATAGCAATTTGTTCCTCCGTTTAATATACAAATGCGCCTAATCGTTTCTTTATTTGGTATTGTGTTTTGCATAAGTTGATTAGCTTTTCACTGGCCTAACGGATAATTTGTATATATTATTACATTCAAATATTATGAATACTAATGAAACTATTATTACTGCACAGAAATCCAAAAAAGCGGCGAAACTATTTTCGTATGGTAATATCTTATCAGTGTTAATACCATTTCCCTTGTTTATCTTTTGGTTTGGAGCTTCTATGCTTATCTATGCTCTTCATCGGCATCACCCAAATGCTAAAGTAGGTTATTATACTCAAAAAGCTGCTTATAATTATTACGCATTAGCAGGTGTTCTTTCTGTCGTTATGCTATTTGCTTCTGGCGATTTCTTTTTTAAATATGGTTTGTACTTATGGATAGCCTGTATAATTATTCTTGTGCCCTTATCGATTAAAGATATTATCAATGTAAATAAAGAACCTTGGAAAGATGTTAAATTTACAGATTAATTTATTAACATAATAATTTAGAGTTAATTTACAAATGGGTTGATGTGTTACAATGTTAGCCGTATAATCCCCCTTTTTTTAGAATTGCAATTGTTGGAGAAAGACCTTGCCTAATATTAAATCAGCTAAAAAACGTGCACGCCAGTCTGAAGTGAGCCGTCAGCATAACAAGCATATTCGTTCGGGAATGCGCACAAAGGTAAAATCCGTAGTTTCTGCAATAGAATCTGGAAATAAAGATAAAGCTGTAGAAGCATACACAACTGCCATTCCAGCAATAGATTCAAGTGTATCTAAAGGTATTTTGCATAAAAATAAAGCAGCTAGACAAAAAAGTCGTCTAAACAATAGAATTCAATCTATGTAGTATTTTCGACAACATTAGAAATAAAAACACCAGCATAAATGCTGGTTTTTTTATTTCTAATGTTGTCGTTTGTTTAGCGTATTGATATATCTAATTGTGAATGTAATGGCCCACCTCTAAAAGGAGCAAAACCAGTGCCGAATATCACACCTGCATCTAATAGATCAGCATCACTAACTAAACCTTCATCTAAACATTTTTGTGATTCTAAAATTAACTTTTCAATTAAACGGTTTTGAATATTTTCGAGATCACCATTCCAAGAAGAATTATTAATCTTTATTTTCTGATTGTTCTTCCATAGGTAGAAGCCCTTTCCTGATTTCTTACCAAGATGGCCAAGCTCTATTTCTTTATCGAGTGTAGAGGGCAGTGTAATACCCACTTTATCTTCTAGTATTTTTCCTACGCTAAGGCATATATCAAGACCGACAGTGTCAGCAAGTTCAAGTGGCCCCATAGGCATTCCATAATCCAGAGCTGCTTTATCAATAACACTGACAGGCACGCCTTCTTGAACTAGTGTGACTGCTTCTAAAATATACGGCATTAATATTCTGTTAATAAGAAAACCTGGTGAACTTTTGACCATTAACGGTAGTTTATTTATCTGTGACCCAAAAGATTGAGCCTGTTTTAGAAGCTCACGTGAAGTGATATTCGGACTATGAATAATTTCGAGTAATGGCATTTTAAACACAGGATTAAAAAAGTGTAATCCAACCAAACGTTCTGGGTTTTGCATAACTTTTGAAATTTCATCTAGTGGTATACTTGATGTGTTTGTTGCAATTATTGCATCTGGCTTGGCTTTTTTTTCTACTTCAATGAAAATGTTTTGTTTTGCTTCAAGGTTTTCATATATAGCTTCAATTATTACATCAGCTTTTCTGATTCCGTAGCCATTAATATCAGTTACTAGGTTATCCTCTGCATTCATTATCTTAATTTTATCTTTACGATAACGTCGTTTAAAACCTTTTGTAGCACGCCCAACAACTCTGCTTAGTGCTTCATTATTCATATCTTGGATTGTGACATTAAATCCTTGCATCGCACACCAAGCAGCGATATCTCCTCCCATCACACCACCCCCTATAACGTGAACATGTTTCAGTGTAAATATTGATTTCTCACCTAAAGCTTTTAGGCGATTTTGTAAGAAAAATACACGAACTAGATTCTGTGCTGTATCAGTCATTGCTAAATCAGCAACAGAGTTCGCTTCAGCAGAATACATTTCATTGTTTTTGGATCCATGCATTTCCCACATATTTATCAAAGCGTATGGAGCAGGGTAGTGTTCTTGTTTAGCATGTTTTGAAACTTGCTTACGCATTTTGTTTGCAATGATTTTGCGAACTATTGACATTTCTAATAGAAAGTTGAGCTTAGGGAGAGGCTTTTTCTGTGGCTTACGTATGATAGTCTGAATGGCTGTTGTTGCTAGTTGCCTAGAAGGCACGCAATAATCTATCAGTCCAATTTTACTCGCTTGAAGAGGTATTAGGTTACGACCTGTTAGCATTAATGGCATGGCATTTAAAACGCCAATTTTTCGTATAGAACGTACAGTGCCTCCAAAACCAGGATGGATTCCAAGCTTAACTTCGGGTAATGATAGTTTAGTTGATGCTTTATTGTCCGTTACAATATAGTCACAGGCAAGTGCCACTTCCAACCCACCTCCCATACAATAACCTTGGACCATAGCAAGTGTAGTTATTGGTAAGTCTTCAATCTTCTGGCACAACGCTTGACCGGCGTGAATAAACTTTAGAGCTATTGTTTTATCAGTAATACCTTGGAACTTTTTAACATCTGCGCCTGCAATAAATCCATTTGATTTTCCAGAGTGGATTATTAACCCTTTTACATCTAGTGCTTTAATCTCATCACAAGCTGATGAAATTTCGCTAATTAAGTCAGGAGTAATAACATTGGCTGTTTCATCCTTTACATCAATCGTTAACCAAGCAATATCATTTTCAACCCTTAATATGATGTTCTCATAGCTATTTTGATTATTCATACCGCCTCCACCAACATTGAGCCACCTTGACCTCCTCCAATACAAAGTGAGGCGATACCTTTCGCTGACTTTTCACGTTTTAGTACATGAGCTAAATGTAAGACTATCCGAGCACCACTTGAGCCAACAGGATGACCTAATGAAATTGCACCACCATCTACATTAAGTTTTTCAAGAGGTATTTCTCCTACAACATTTTTTAAGCCCAGTTGATCTTGGCAGTATGCCTTATCATTTAGAGCTATTACACAAGCTTGAACCTGAGCGGCAAAGGCTTCATTAATTTCCCAGTAATCAATACTATCTAGACTTAATTGATGGGTTCTTAATGTTTCTGTTATAGCATGAGCTGGACCTAAGCCCATTTGTGCAGGGTCAAGTCCTGCCCATTGTGCAGTATTAAGTTTTGCTAGCGGTGTTAAATTATATTTTTTAATCGCATCTTCACTTGCAAGAATTAAACTACTAGCACCATCAGTTATTTGAGAACTATTAGCAGGAGTTACGCTACCATAGGGTTTATCAAAAAAAGGTTTGAGCTTTGCAAGTTTTTCAATTGAGCTATCAGGACGGACTCCATCATCAGAAGTAAATACCTTACCTGTTTTATGATATAAAGCTTCGACTTCTTCTAAATTACCTGCTTCAATTGCTGCTGTTAAGCGAAGATGACTTTGTACCGAATAAGCATCCATTTGGCTTCTTGAAATACCAAATTTCCATGCGAGGTTCTCTGCAGTTTGCCCCATATTTAAACCAACCACAGGGTCTGTTAATCCACGTAATAAAGCAATAATCGGTGCAAAATATCGCCCTTTTAATTGAGATATTACTTTTAACTTAGCACCTGTAGATTTTGCTTTATTCCAACTAGCCAGCCAATGTACCATATCTTCACGTAATAATAGAGGAGCTCGACTCATAGAATCAACCCCTCCTGCTAGAACTAAATCTGAATAACCATCAGAAATATTTCGTACTGCATTATCGATCGCTTGCAGCCCAGAAGCACAATTACGTTGAACGGTATATGCAGTAAGTTTATCACCTCCACCCATTCGTAATGCTAGAATGCGTGCAATATTTGCTTCATCGGCACTTGGCATCATACAACCATAAATTACTTCATCTAAATCGCATGCTTCAAAAGGTTGACGTAGCAGTAATGGGTTAGTCGCGCCCAAAGCAAGATCAATCGCACTAAATAAACCAGGTTTACCGCGTGCTTTTAAAAAAGGAGTACGAGCTCCGTCAATAAGATAAACAGGCTTTTTATTTTGACTCTTAACCACGTTTGAACTCCTCCTCAGTGAAATCATCTACACGAATAGCTTCACGCATTGCTAACCAATTATTGTGTAATTGTTTGCTCTCATTTTCAGTAATTAGCTTCTTTTCAAGAGCTTCGTCAATACGATCAGTATGTATTCTTCCTTTTAAGCGTCCAGATTTTACAAGCCTTTTAAGTTTCTTTTCAAGTGCTTCAGTTTTAATTGCAAAATTAAAAGCGTGCTCAACTCTACCCATCGCATCATTAGGGTCGTCAGTTAGGAAGCAACCTTCTGTTAACCGATCTCTAGTTGGTGAAGGGCTAAGGGCAAGTGTTGCAACCTGGTGAATGAGTTTATCAGCAGGTGGAGCATAAGGCTTCCCAAAGGGGAACATAATGGCCCGCAATGATTTTGAAATAAAACTAAAAGGTAGGTTGTAAAATACAGCTAACATAGCTTGTTGAGCATCATGCGTAGTCTTTTGACAGGCATAATGTAATAAAGGTAAATCTGCTTCAGGTTCCCCTTGATCCTCAAAATGTTTTAAAGTGGCAGAACATAGATACATATTAGAAAGAATATCTGAGAATCTGCCTGAAAGTCTTTCTTTTCGTTTTAGATTTCCCCCCAATGTTAATAATGCATAATCTGAAAGTAGTGCAAAGCCTGCACTAAGCCGTGTTAATTGGCGATAGTATTTTCTTGTCAATGGTGTACCTGGGGACTCAAATAAAGCATTGGTTAAACCGAACCAAATACTTCTAGATAAATTACTCATAACAAAACCTGCATGAGAAAAGAGAGCGCTATCTAGCGCATCTAAATCATTCTCTTCAGTCGCCTTCATTTCTGATAAAAGATAGGGGTGGCAACGTACAGCACCTTGTCCGAAGACAATTAGTGAGCGAGTTAAAATATTTGCTCCTTCTACTGTAATGGCAACAGGTAATGCTTGGTATCCACGACCAAGGTAATTAGAAGGGCCAAGGCAAATACCAGAACCTCCTTGTATATCCATGGCATCATTAGTAATTTTACGTAATCTTTCCGTGAGCTGATATTTTAGTAAGGCAGTAATCACTGCTGGTCTTTGTCCGTGGTCTAATGCTGTAGCAGTGAGTTTTCGTGCCGCATCCATCAAATAAGTATTACCTAATATATCTGCTAAAGGTTCTTCTATTCCTTCAAATTGCCCTATTGGTATACCAAATTGTGTGCGTACTCTGGCATAGGCTCCAGTATAGCGAGATGCTATTTTGGCAGCACCTGTAGATAGTGCAGGTAAAGATATTCCTCGACCTTCGCCTAGACATTCAACTAACATTCTCCATCCCTTACCAACACTATCTACACCACCAATTAACCAGTCCATTGGAATAAAAACATCCTTTCCCCAATTTGGGCCATTCTGAAAAGGATTGTTTAAGGTGAAGTGACGCTTTCCAATTTCAATCCCCGCTGTATTCGTTGGGATAAGGGCTACTGTAATGCCAATATGGTCTCCAACCCTTTCAATATCTTGGTAATTGTTTTTACTTGAAAATACATCTTCTGTGAGCAACTCATCGGGATCATAAAGCTGAAAGGCTAGACCCAGTAAAGAAGCCACAGGTCCAAGTGTAATGTAGCGCTTTTCCCAATTAATTCTGATGCCTAAAACATCTTTATTGTTATTAAAGTCCTGTTTACAGACAATTCCTACATCAGGGATAGATCCCGCATCACTACCTGCTTCTGGCCCAGTAAGTGCAAAACAAGGAATATCTCTACCTATTGCTAAACGTGGCAGATAAAAATCTTTCTGATCTTTAGTGCCATATTTTATTAATAGCTCACCAGGGCCAAGCGAGTTTGGTACCATAACGGTTACCGCTGCCGTTGTACTTCGACCTGCTAGCTTCATCACAACTTGCGAATGAGCTAATGCAGAAAAACCATGTCCGCCATATTCTTTCGGTATGATCATGCCAAAAAATCGTTCTTCTTTTAGATACTCCCAGATGGAAGAAGGTAAGTCTTGTAATTCATGTGTGATTTTCCAGTCATCCAGCATATGGCATAAATCCTCAACTGGGCCATCCAAAAAATCCTGTTCTTCTTTGCTAAGTGAACTGGGTGATAAGTCTCTTAAGCGCTTCCAATTAGGCTTTCCAGAAAATAATTCTGCATCCCACCAAACATTACCTCCATCAAGAGCCTCTTGTTCAGTTCGTGATATTTGCGGAAGATTCGCTTTGAGGAGTTTCATTGCAGGCTTGCTGATCAGTTTTTTTCTTAAATCAGGAAGATTGATGAGAGTTAATACAAGTAAAACGACTACCCAAAATATCCAGAACCAGCTATGAATAGCATCAACAAATGCGCTAATAACCAACCATGCACCAATGAGCCAAGTTGCATGGTTTATGGATAAACGCAAATACCCTATAACTCCCAGCGTAACTATGAAAAATAATAACCAAAGCATGATGCTCTCCTAAGGTGTTGATTCTATGTTTTGTTGATCTGGGTTTGCTTCCTTTTCCCAGGGTAAGTCGCGATAGCTTTCCTTCATCGCAAGAGGCCAAGCAGGAAATTTTAATATCCTAAAATAGGGCGAGTAATCAAAGTCTGTCGGAACAAATAAACGGAAATTACGCTTATGAAATTTCAAGCGGTCTTTATTATCAGTCTCTATTAAAGGAAGCATAGGATAATTAACACTTTGAAAACAACGAGCAATCATACTAGAGCAGACAATATTAGTTGGTCTACCTGCGTTATGCTGAAATAAAGAAGAGCGCCACTGACGAGGAAGAATGCCATAAGGAAACATAAATCGAGCTAAATCCAGTAGTTGTCGAATATCATAGTTCATACCTAAATGCTCAGCAGCAAAACCGACGACTTTACTTTGATCTTTAGTGCTTATTCCATCAGGGCGACAAATTCGTAAATTATCATCAACATAATCTGACAATGGGTTGACGATCGTACCAAAGCCTAGCAAAGACTCTATAACTAAGGGTTCATTCTCGCTACCTTCATAGTGGTGATTAATAATGTTCAATGTATTGCTATCAGTAATTTCACTGACTTTGCCTATATATATAGCAGCATGTGTCCAAGGAGATAAGGTAATAATTTTAATAACTTCACTAACGCGAGAGCGCCCTTCAAATAAAATAACATCAGTAGGGCGAAGCTCTTTCACCATATGTTCAAAGTTATTAATGGCCTGCATGTTCTGATTACCTTTGGGAATGTCATTGAGCCAATCAACGATGATTTCCCAGAGCCAGTTGCGCAAATTATTAAGCACTTATTTTCCTTTAGATAGTTTTAGAGTTTTTTCATGAAAGTATGGCAGTTTTTTGTTCGTTTTACTCCTGTGCAGAGTTTTCATTTAATTAGAAAGTGAATTCTTCAAGCATGATTTCGTTGTATGTATATTAGTTTAGTATATGAACGTGAATTATCTGGGATTAGATACAAGTTGAGACCTCAGCATAAGTCATGTGACGAGTAAAAATGGCTAAAACTTCCTGATAGTCTACTTTTAGCTACTATTTATGTCTTAAATTAGAAGGGTCATCTCATTTTCTTAAGTTTTAATAAGTTCATTGTTTTTTAAAAAAAACAAAAATAAATTTTGACATTAGAGTATTACCATATTATTATATTAGCATATTCAGTTCGACAAGATCTGGATACTCCTCCATCCTCCTTTGGTGGTATTTTAGCGGCTCAAATTGAGCCGCTTTTTTTATGCATAGAAAAAATAGAGAAATTAGAGCCAATAAGGGCGTTTTTGACAAAATAAATGATGTTTTTTTAAAGTACTACTTGAATACTGCTCGGGATTCTCATAAAATTCCCCGTTCTTTGAATTACCTTGCTTTTAGTTGTTAAAAATTGGAAGTAGTGTAATTAAAAATTAATTTGATCTAAAGCACATGATCATCAAATGATGTCGATGTTCTTTAGCGTTATAATAGACCTTCATTTCTGGAGAATTGAAATGGGAATAACAGTCAGTGCAAAACCTGCTGAAGTAAAGCGTGATTGGTTCGTTGTAGATGCCGATGGGAAGACTCTTGGTCGTTTAGCAAGTGAAGTTGCCTTACGCCTACGCGGTAAGCATAAGCCAATTTATACACCTCATGTGGATACAGGCGATTATATTGTAATAATCAATGCTGAAAAAATTCACGTCACAGGTAAAAAAAGAACAGACAAAACATACTATAAGCATACTGGCTATATTGGTAATTTGAAGTCGATTACATTTGACAAGTTACTTCAAAAAGCACCAGAGCGTATTATTGAGCTTGCTGTTAAAGGCATGCTTCCAAAGAATGCCTTAGGACGTGAAATGTATAGAAAATTAAAAGTTTATGCTGGTCCAGAGCATAATCACCATGCTCAACAACCTTTAGCATTAGAGATATAACATGGCTACTACAACATATTACGCAACAGGACGACGCAAATCTTCATCTGCTCGTGTTTTCATGAGTAAAGGTACAGGTAAAATTGTTATAAACAAATTACCACTTGAAGAATATTTTGGTCGTGAAACTGCTCACATGATTTTAAAGCAACCATTAGTTAGCACTGAAACAAACGGTGAATTTGACCTAATGGTTACAGTAAAAGGTGGTGGTGATAGTGGTCAAGCAGGCGCGATACGTTTAGGTATTGCTAGAGCATTACTTAAATATGACGAAAACTTACGCGGCACATTAAAGAAAGCAGGCTTCCTGACTCGTGATGCTAGAAAAGTGGAGAGAAAGAAAGTTGGTCTTCACAAAGCACGTAGAGCAACACAGTTCTCAAAGCGTTAATTTATATTTTACTGCTTTATTGTAAAGCCATCACTTATATGTGATGGCTTTTTTTTGTAAAAATTTTGAGTATTTAATATGAGTAAACTAGAAGTATTAATTTTTGATGTTGATGGTACCTTAGCAGATACCGAAAGAGACGGTCACCGTGTTGCTTTTAATCAAGCGTTTAAAGAAGCAGGTCTTGACTGGGATTGGAGTGTAGAACTTTATGGTGAGTTGCTTCAAGTTACGGGTGGTAAAGAGCGTATTCGTCTCTATGTTGATAAATTTCTAAAAGATTTTGAATTGGATGAAGATATAACAGAATTTGCAGCAAAGTTACATAAACGTAAAACACACTTCTATCTTGAATTATTACAATCGGGTGCAATTCCGCTACGTCCAGGTGTTGAAAGACTGATTAATGAGGCGAGGGAAGCAGGGCTGAGATTAGCAATATCAACAACTACGACTCCGGCTAACGTCACCTACTTACTAACTGCAACACTAGGTAAAGAGTCAATTGATTGGTTTGAAGTCATCGCTGCAGGAGACATTGTGCCCGCAAAAAAACCAGCACCCGATATTTATACATGGGCAATGGAGCAAATGAATGTTACTCCTGATGTTTGTTTAGCGTTTGAAGACTCATTAAATGGCGTGAAATCATCATTAGCTGCTAACTTAATCACTTTAATTACGGTAAATGACTATACGCAAGATGATGACTTTAGTGGTGCGGCTTTAGTTTTAGATCAGTATGGAGAGCCAGATTCTTCCTTTGATGTATTAGAAGGCGAAGCGGGTCAGCATAAGTTTGTTGATGTTGCAATGTTGCGCGAATTGCATGCCAATAACGCTTGATAATTTATAGTCTATAATAGAAAGTATTATTAATTTAAGGAGCTATACATGCGTGTTTTACAGATTGCACTCTTATCATTTGCACTATTTTTTGTTTCATTTTCTGCTTATGGGTTAAATGGGATTCCAGAAAGCTTATCTGTTGCAGGTAAGAATTTGGTTTTAAATGGCTCTGGTACACGTAGTAAATTTATTATCTCGGTTTATCATGCGGGTTTATACCTTCAGAAGAAAAGCAAAGACGCGAATCATATTATCCAAGCAAATGAGCCTATGGCTATTCGTATGAGTATCATTTCTGGATTTGCTAGTGCTGAGAAAATGAAAAATGCCCTTAATCAAGGTTTTTCAAATGCCACGAATGGTAATACAGCTCCTATCCAGCCACAGATTGACCAATTAATTAAAGCGGCATTCTCTGGAAAAGTTTCTAAAGGTGATGTTTTTGACCTTATCTATGTTCCTTCTGGTGGTACTAAGGTTGTAAAAAATGGAAAAGCCTTAACCGTAGTTAAGGGTTTAGCATTAAAAAGAGCATTGTTTGGAATCTGGTTGTCTAAAAAACCAGCACAGTCCAGTCTTAAAGGGGAATTGTTAGGAGTTGAGTACTAAACCACCTCTTTAAATCTTCAAAATAGTGGGGGGGTGCTATTACAAATACTATTGATTTGTTATGGCACCCCCCATGTTATTACAAGATTGTCATTTTTCTTCAAGTACTAAAATTTACAACTAATAGTAGGTTGATGAAATGGTTTCCTCCCTTAAATACGGTATCAAGTGCCATAATTGGAGATGAAACTATCCTGATTAAACAGAGAAGGAGACCACTTCACCGCGCTTGCGGCACTTTGAAAAGCAATCTTCAAATAATGGCGGGGGTGCCATTAAATTTATTTTTCTAAGCAAGAAGCTTCTTAAGCAAAAGATAGTAAATCTCTTCCAAAGTATCTAGCTCATCAATCCCGATACATTCATTGATTTGGTGAATGCTGGCATTGGTGGGGCCGAGTTCCAAAACTTGTGCGCCTGTAGGTGCGATAAAGCGCCCATCTGAGGTTCCGCCGCTGGTTGATAGCTCGGTATCTATTCCTGTGCTTTCTTTAATAGCTGATACGGCGGCATCAACCAATTTCCCTTCTGATGTTAGAAAAGGCATTCCTGATAAAGCCCAGTTGATTTCGTAGTTAAGTTTATGTTTATTTAGTAATTCTTCTACTTTCTGTTGAATCTTTTCTGGTGTTATTTCAGTTGAAAAACGAAAGTTGAAGATCATCTCTAAGGTGCCGGGAATAACATTTGTTACCCCTGTTCCAGAATGTAGATTTGATACTTGAAAAGTTGTGGGTGGGAAAAAGTCATTGCCACTATCCCATTGCATAGTGGTAAGTTCAGCTAGCATTGGCGCCGTTAAATGAATCGGGTTGTCAGCTAAGTGTGGGTATGCCACATGCCCTTGCTTTCCTTTGACGGTAAGGGTACAGCCCAGTGAACCTCGCCGACCATTTTTGATCACATCGCCGACTTTGTTTGTGGAGGAGGGTTCCCCTACTAAGCACCAATCAATTTTTTCATTGCGCGCTTCTAATGTTTCAATGACTTTAACAGTTCCATATTTGGCGGGCCCTTCTTCGTCGCTGGTAATTAGGTAAGCAATGGAGCCTTTATGATCAGGAAAGTCAGTTACAAATCGTTTGCAAGCAATAGTAAAAGCAGCAATGCCGCCTTTCATATCTGCAGTACCCCGCCCATAAAACTTACCCTCTCTTTCAACAGCTTCGAAGGGATCACTGTGCCACTCTTCAATAGGCCCCGTAGGCACAACATCGGTATGCCCAGCAAAGCAGAAGAGGGGTGCTTCATTGCCCTTGCGTAGCCAGATGTTGTCGACATCTTCAAAGGGCATTTTTTCTATTTTAAAGCCTAAAGGCTCTACTTGATCAATCAGTAACTGCTGACAACCTTCGTCTTTTGGCGTTAATGAATGGCGTGAAATAAGTGCTTTGCATAGAGTTAAAGTATCGGACATAATTTATAAGGTATTTGAAATCTCGATTAGGTTTTTATCTGGGTCTCTAACATACACTGAAATGAGATCAGTTGTCGATCCAGTTCTTTTTATTGGGCCTTCAATGATAGGAACTCCGAATGAATTCAGTTCTTTAATAATGGTATCTATAGGTGTTTCACTAATTAAGCAGAGATCAATTGCCCCAGGTTTAGGGCTATTTGCCTTAGGCTCAAACTCATTTCCTGCTTGGTGTAAATTAAATTTTTGTTGACCAAACTTGAGTGCTTTTCGGTTCTTTGCAAAAGTAATGACTTTCATTCCTAGTACATCTTTGTAAAACGCACAGGTAGCCTCAATGTTTTTTACGGTGAGTACTAAATGATCGAGGTGGGTAATTTTCAATTTGAAGTTAGTTGATTAGTTCTTGATAGGTTTTTTCTGAAAACCCAACAATGACCTTATCCGCTAATTCCAAAACAGGACGTTTGATAATTGTTGGTTGATCTTCAGCTACAACCAATGCCAAAGTCTCATCCATATTTTCTTTAGTCTCATCAGGCAAGTTGCGCCAAGTCGTGCTGCGTTTATTTATCAGCTTTTCCCAGCCTAGTTCTTTGACCCATGAACGTAGCTGAATAGGGTTTAAACCATCTTCACGAAAGTCATGAAATTCATACTCTATATCATTACTTTCTAAAAACTTTTGTGACTTCTTAATCGTGTCACAGTTTTTGATTCCGTACATAATAATCATGCTAATACATTCGATAATTAAAGAAGTTATCCTATAGGAAGGAAAGCTAGAGGCCAAATGATTTTAGTTCCAGAGACCTCTAAAATAAATTGGATGGCATCCCCCCCTTTATTTGAAGATTAGAGGGAATTTGAATCAGACGCTACTAAAAGGGTCATCACACAGTAGTAGATTAATATAAGGTGCATAGGTAAAAACAGCGCCTTTTGTAATACCAAGCGTATCAATACTTTGTTTCATCTGCTCAAGCATTTCTGGATTATGAGGATCTTTTTGTAGATCCTCTAATATGGCGACAAAGGGAATCACACAATCATCTTCAACATATTTATTTATCATCTGAATAGACTCTTCTATCCTTGCTGGCTCAATTGTTCGCTTTTGTTTTGTCATATTCGTTTGCTAACTTTCTTAATTAGGTTTGAAACATCTAAGTTTATATCATTATGACATGGCATTGTTGAAACCCTTGCCATTTAAAGCAAAAAACAAGGCATTTAAGGTTATATTTTGTTAGTCTAGCCCCATTGGTACGGTGAGACCTTTGCACCAGAGATATAACGCTTATTTCTCTCTCGCAATACGCGTGCAAAGCTCTTTTAGCCGTTTTATTACAAATCCCACATTATAGGTTTTTATTATTATGATGAGTGTTGACGAAAATAAAGGAAAGGCAGAAGAGGAAGAAAAAGGAGGCATTATTAGTGTCTCTGTTAAAGAGGATGAAGAATTACTCCTCTACAGTATTCTGCCAGAAGATTTTATTAATGAAAACGGGCTGTTAAGTGTGGCAGTTGTTGGTAAATTTTTGGATAACCAAGTCGATGACAAAGGCACCGTTGTTGTTGATTCATTTGATGCGAATCCTGATTTTGTTAATTTACTACACGAATTTTTAGAAAGTTCTGGCAGGCAATCAGCTTTTTTATTAGAGCAACTGCCAACTCAAGAAGAAGGTTCATGGGTGTTCATCGTTGACCAACGCGTTAAAGATATCAATGCTGAAGCTTCACCCAAAGACATTATCGGCGGTTATAAGGTAGAAAATGGAAAGTTAGGGGAGTATGCAGGTAACCCAAGTCATGTACTCTTTTCAGAGGATGGAATATTCCAAATCGGAGTACAACTAAAGCAGGACTTAATTGATTTTATTCGTTCTAAATATGAGCAAGAGAAGGATCATACACTCAATTAGCCGTGCTTGATTTTCGTGCCCAGGTCTCCCAATTATTAAAAAAAGGGGGGGGTGCCATTTCATTCGTATTGAGTGATATGGCATCCCCCGTGTTTTTACAAGATCAACCTTCTGGTACTAATACCAAAACGGTGCAGCCCGTTTTACTTTGCGGGATATGTGCTGTTCCTTTAGGGTTATGGATGAAGCTTCCTTCCTCATAATTATTTACACCATCGTTGAAAGTGCCTGATATAACATAAATTTGTTCCGGACCAGAATCATGTGAATCAAGCCCTGGGAAGACTGCGCCAGCCTTGAACTCATATATCAATGCTTTTTTCCCCTCTGTACCTTGCCAAATCAGTTGCTCAAATATATCAGGGGCAATTTCATTGCCTTGCTCTTTTTTCCAGTTTTTGGATGTTACGCCATCAAGATTTATATTTTCAATCATTATACTCTTTCCTGTGTTTATTACGTGCACAAAGTAAATATAAGACGAAGGCTTTGCTAAGTCAATTAGTTTGTGCGCATAATAAATTTTTAGGTGGGTTTGAGGCATTGATTTGAAAACTAAAAAGTTTAATTTTTCGGAGATGGTTTGTTTTTCTTTGTATTCGACGTCAAACGCGATGATACGTGAATATAGACCAGAGCTTGCAAAATTTGGGCTGACTTATCCTCAGTTTTTAGTCATGATGAGCTTATGGAATAAAGACAATATAAATATTAAAGAACTTACATCCGAAACATTATTTGATGCCTCTACTTTGACTGCCGTATTAAAGAAGCTGAGTGATAAAGGTTTGTTGGAATGTAAACCGTCGATTACAGATAAAAGAGCCAAAGTCATTATTCTGACTAAGCTCGGAATAAGCTTAAAAGATAAAACCTCCCATATTTTTAAAAATATGGAATGCCGAGTTGAGTTGAGTAATCAGGAACAACAGAGTTTAATTGAAATATGCCATAAGATATTATCTCGTTTGTCGTAGCAGTTTTAAAACAATCTTCAAAAAAAGGTGGGGGTGCCAAATACACTAATTAAGACGGCGGGCTTAGATTTTTTTGGTGTGACTACTATCGTTAACTTCCAATTTTAAAAAAAGCCAGACATGAGCCTGGCTTTTTTGATTGTTGGCTCAAGTATCTTCATAATAGCTTATTGTTTCAAGAAGGAGTTCATCATGAAGTATGGTATAGCTTTTCTAATAAGTTTTTTGCCATAACGAAAAACAGGAAGATTTTAGCCATTTTTACTCGCCACCTGAGTTATGTTGAGGTCTCTGTATGTTGCTGGTGAACCCCGTGCTTGTGTGTCACATTCAAAAGTGTCAGACAAATTTGAATAAGTAGGATTAAAAAGAGGAGTTGATATGCCATCATTTGATGTAGTTTCAGAGGTTGATATGCACGAGTTGAAAAATGCCATTGATCAGGCTAACCGTGAAGTTGGTACTCGTTATGATTTTAAGGGTACGGAGTGTAGTTTTACCTTGAACGATGAGGAAATCATTCTGAAAGCGGAGGGTGAATTCCAGTTAAAGCAAATGCGAGATGTATTGCGTGCAAAGATGGTTAAACGGAAAATTGATTCAGGTGCTTTAGATGCTCAGAACCCAGAAGGTTCCTTAAAGAATACACGCCAGAAAATTTTATTAAAACAAGGTTTAGATGGTGATGCAGGACGTAAAGTGACTAAATTAATAAAGGCTGGTAAGTTTAAAGTACAGACTCAAATACAGGGAAATCAAGTTCGAATTACCGGTAAAAAACGCGACGATTTACAAACAGTAATGAGCATGTTGCGCGAAGAAAGTATTGGTGTTCCTATTCAATTTACTAACTTTAGGGATTAGTTAATCTTTGATGTAAATAAATACCACCCAATAAAGCCGATGAAAATGAGGGTAGGAATATAAGCTAAGATCTTTAGATGAATTCCTGTTTTCTCAGGTGTTTTTCCATGTCTATTTTCATAATGTTCTCCCCTAAAAGCCCCCATTAAAAAATACAGTAATATATATGAGCTTGGTATTAGTCCTACCATTGCCCACCAGCCTGATAATCCAGCATCTCTGTATCGTTGAGCTAGAAACTTTAAAGGTAGGAAACTTGCCATTGATAAGGCTATGAATGCGACAGGGCTTCTTTCAAATAAAGCAAGGAGTGATAGTGATTCTGTACTTAAAGCAGAGGGAAATGTGAAATAAAAAATCAGCGCAAGCAGTGCATAGCTGAGGTTTGTATAAGCGAGAAACTGTGTTCTTCCAATTCGCTTAAGATTTAAATGTATTGGTTTCATTTTGTGTTTTTATCTCTGGTAAATCTGGTAACGAGGATGCACTTAATTAATTTAATTATCCCCAAGGTAAGTTAAAGTAGCGCCATCCAGTGTTTTGTCTATGATTATTTGGCATCCTAAACGGCTATTCGGTTTACGATTAGAAAGTAAATCGAGTGCCATAGCTTCATCTTTTTCAATTTCATTGCTGTTAATAGCATCATGATCGATACGATCAAGTGAAACATGGCAGGTACGACACCACGCACGACCTAAACATTCCCCCCATTCCTCATAATCATTTTCTAAAATGATTTCCATTAAGCTTTGTAGTGGGTTATGAGTGGAAAGCTCTATTATGAATTGTTCTTCCATACTGTTGATGTAATGAATAGAAATCATGATTTACAATTGTGTAAAAACAGGGGGGGTGCCATTGAGACTCAGTCTTTTCTATCGGCTAAATTATATTGTGATTTATTCGGTATAACTTGGCGGATTCCACCTTTGGGTTGTTCTACATCACCTAAATAGCGTGGGATAACGTGTACATGCAGGTGGAAAACACTCTGTCCTGCGGCCATGCCATTATTACTGCCAATATTATAGCCGTCTGGTTTGAGTCCTTGTTTTTCGATGATGAGTTTTGCTTTTTGGATGAGTGTTGCTATGGCTAAAGTTTCATCAGGTGTTAAATCAAATTGTGTCTTCATATGACGTTTTGGAATGATGATACAGTGCCCCTCACTGACAGGAGAATTATCTTTTATAATTTGAGCGTACTTGTTCTGCGCTAGAATTTCGTGAACTTTTGGGTTGCAAAAAATGCAGGGATCATTGAGATCGAAAGGTTTTTTAGTCATGGGTTCAAAGTTTTTATAGTAAGTGGCGTGGAATATAGCGAATGGTGCATCTAAGAGCAATGATGAAGTTTTAAAAAAAGGGATATAAAGTAATTGCTAAGAAATTCTACTTAAGCAATCAGCTTGGACTAATAGCCAAACCAAGAAGACACGGTTGTTGCGACATATTTCAAGTCATTAGGTAGTGCAATTTTCCATTCTTTTAAATATTTCTGTAAAGAGACTTTTCCCTGAACGTCTCCTATATTTAAGTATTTAACAGCTTCCCAGCGCTTTGGTGATTGATTAAAATATTTAAAGATTTTAGTCCCGACGACTTCATTTTTATCACGTTGATGGGCATCATTTCGCAGTGACTTTTTCTCACGCTTATACCACTTAGCTAGGCTGTCACCTTTTGCAAGATAGCGGCTTTCTTCATTAATCAACTCTTGATAGTATTCATCAAGGCTTGATGAATAGCTTTTCCAGTTCGGGTAGGGCGGTTTGGTTTTCCAGCTAATAGACATGTCTTTTACTGCTTGAATTGAGGCAGCTTCACATACGGCTTCTTCAAACCATTGATTCGCATTATTTTTTGTTTTTTCATAATTACTTAGTATATGAGTAATTTCATGTGCAAATTGATAAGCCAATTGTGACCAACGTAAACCGTCAATATTGACACCTATAATGTATTCTCCCTTGTTTCCTTTTTGATATAAAACGACTGGGTTGTTTTTTATTTTATTTTTTAAAATAATGGGCTTAAGAGTGATATCTGGAAAGTATTTTAATACCTCTTTAGCAGAAGACAAGGCAACAGCTTTAGCATCAACAGGGTTAACCTTTCCCCAGTTTTTATTATCAGTAATAAGGGTAAGTGCTGCTACCCCATCAGCGTTTGCCCCACCACAACAAGCACTAATAATTAAAGAAAATATTAAGACTAAGGTATTTTTTAACATAAACTCTCCTTTGTTTTCTCTCTCGATATATTCGTGCGTGCAAAGATCTCATATTATAAGAGTCTTTTCTATTATATAAGTTTCAGGTATGTTGCTTTTATTATTATCTCTAAGATGGTCTCATAAAAAATGACAATGACACCCTATGATCAAATTGGCGGTGATACCGCTGTGCGTAAAATGGTTGAACGCTTTTATGATTTAATGAGTGAAAAAGAAGATGTTAAAGCACTACGTGATTTACATGCTAAATCGTTAAAAGTTTCTCGTGAAAAGCTATACTTGTTTTTAAGTGGTTGGCTAGGTGGACCACAGTTATACGTGGAAAAATACGGTCATCCAATGCTGCGTAGACGGCATCTCCCTTTTGCTATTGATGAGAGCCAGCGTGATATGTGGTTGCTGTGTATGGATCAGACTTTGGATGAGCAAATAGAAGAACCCCTTCGCCAACAATTAAAAGACTCATTTTTCAAAGTAGCTGATCATATGCGCAATCAATAAAACTTGGGGCTAGTCAATCTTCAAAAAAGGGTGGGGGTGCCTTATCACTCTAAATAGAATTGCGCTGACCTCTGCTTGTTTAAGGAAGGGCATCCCCCCCTTTTTTTCATAATTGTAATTTTGATCTTACTATGAACGTATTCCTACTCCCTTTTTGAGTAGGTAATAAGCAAAGGAATAAAGTACAACTATAAAGATGATTAATAAAGAAAAACTAGCGATAGGGCTGATGTCAGATACACCTAAAATTCCGTAGCGAAATCCATTTACCATGTAAAGCACGGGGTTGGCGAGTGATACACTTTGCCAGAATTCTGAGAGCATATTAATGGAGTAGAAAACACCACCAAGATAGGTGAGCGGGGTGAGCACAAAGGTTGGGATGATGGTGATATCGTCGAAACTTTTTGCATAAATGGCATTGATCAATCCTGCAATGGAAAAAAGCATTGAGGTTAAAATAACAATTGCGATGGTGATAATCGGGTGTTCAATACTTAGGTTTGAAAAGAACAGTGAAACTAGCGTGACTATCACGCCTACAAGCAATCCGCGCGCCATACCGCCACCGATATAGCCGATTAATATAATGTGATTCGGCACAGGAGAAATCAGCATTTCTTGAATGTGCCCGTACATTTTAGCGGTAAAAAAAGTTGAGACTACATTGGAGTATGAGTTGGTAATAACCGACATCATGATTAAGCCGGGGATTATGTATTCAATATATTTAAAGCCATCCATATCACCAATTTGGCTGCCAATGAGATTTCCGAAAATAACAAAATATAGAACCATCGTAATGGCTGGTGGAACCAGTGTTTGCAGCCAAATACGCAAAAAGCGCATGATTTCTTTACTCAGGATAGTTTTAAGAGCAATTAGTTTTTCTGTTTTTTTCATGAGGGATTCTCCTCATTTTTATGATTTCCTTTTTCAACAAGTTTCATGAAAAGTTCTTCTAAGCGATTGGTTTTATTGCGCATACTAGTGACACGAATATTGTGTTTACTTAGGTTTTCAAATAGATAGTTTAAAGAGCGAGTTTTATCGAGTTCTACTTCAATGGTTGAGGCATCATGCTGACTGATTTTTAATTTACAGTTTTCTGGGAGCTGTTCGAGTGGTTCTTTTAGATCAAGAACGAAGGTTTCGACTTGAAGACGAGACAATAGCTCCTTCATGCTGGTACTCTCGATAACTTTACCTTTGTTGATTATGGCAATGTTATTACACATACTTTCTGCTTCTTCTAGGTAATGTGTGGTGAGGATAATGGTGGTTCCCGCCTTGTTTAGTTGGCTCAAAAAGCCCCACATGGAACGCCGTATTTCAATGTCTACACCTGCGGTAGGTTCATCTAAAATCAATAGCTTAGGATTATGAATTAAAGCACGCGCTATCATCAGGCGACGCTTCATTCCTCCTGATAAATTTTGTGCTAGCTCATTGCGTTTGTCCCATAGATCAAGGTGTTTGAGTAATTCCTCAGCACGTTGCTTAGCGGTATTACGATCGATGCCATAATAACCTGCTTGATTAAGAATGATTTCTAATACGGGTTCCCAGATATTGAAGTTAAATTCCTGAGGAACGAGGCCAATATGCTCCTGAACCTGTTCACGCTGGGTGTCGATGTTATATCCGAAGACTTCAATATCACCTTCGGTTTTATTCACTAAGGAACAAATGATGCCAATTGCTGTGGATTTTCCTGCACCATTTGCGCCTAACAAGGCAAAGAAATCACCTTTTTTAACTTCAATGTCGATGCCCTTTAATGCTTGGAAGTTATTATCGTAGGTTTTTTTTAGTTGGCTGATCTTGAGTGCATATTCCATTTCTGAATCATGGGGTATGTTACGGTTTAATACAAATAGAACTGCGCTAAAAAGGTTTTATTTGTTTTCAGCCAAACCAATTATCAAAAAAAGGGGGGGGTGCCATTTCAATATTGCCTCAGCCATTCATAATTAAGCTATCACATG
>CAZWEA010000013.1:0-17040 GCA_964632635.1 uncultured Cocleimonas sp.
AGGGGGGGTGCCATAGAGACTGTGGAAGTAACCCAACTATTGTTTTTTAACTAAGAAAGATCTTTTACAAGAAGAAAAAATATCTAACTCACTATCGAGCACTTCGGTCTGTACTGACAGCATCCCTAATACCGAACTAAATAAATTATCATGTGATAACTTGCTTGAGGATTTTTTAGCAACGCAGGATTTATCAATACCATGTACTTGTTGATAGCTTTTTGAAAGCCATACAATGAGCGGCACTTTCTTCTGCTCTTTTGGCGCAATCATATAAGGCAGACCATGCAGATATAGATTGTTTTCACCTAAAGATTCCCCGTGGTCTGAAATATACACCATAGCCGTATTGTATTTTTGCGAATTAGTTTTTAGAAAGTCGATTGTTTTGGATAAAAAATAGTCACTATAAAGAATTGCATTGTCATATGCATTTAGCACTTCTTGTTGAGAGCATGATCGTAATTGATTGGTTTTACAGACAGGTTTAAACACTTCAAATTCTTTTGGATAACGCCTGTGATAGGTCGGCCCATGATTTCCTTTTTGGTGCAGAATAATTAGCCTATCTCCATTTTTACTATCAACAATAGTTTGTAAATCATCCAATAAAATCTCATCGACACAATTACCACCACTACAAAATTTTACTATTTCTTTATGTGCTAAATCTTCATATTCAATCCGTTCACAGTTACCCTGACAACCCGTATTATTATCACGCCAAAGGACTTGATAACCCGCATGCTTAACAACATCTAATAGGTTTTCAAATTGTTTTCCTTTTGATTCACTAAAGTCTGTTCGAGGAAATTTAGAAAACATACAAGGTACAGATACCGCCGTCGCTGTTCCACAAGAAGAAACATCATTGAAATTAATAATCCTTTGCTTGCTTAGAAGTGGGTTAGTATTTCGACTATAGCCATTTAAAGATAGGTTCATAGCTCTAGCAGTTTCACCCAAAACCAAAATCACTAAGGATGGCTTCCTATTTACTGATAATAACGACATTTTCGCATCTTTTTCTATCGGCTTTACAACAATATTAGTTTCTTTAAAACTATTTGAGATTACAGATTTTAATGAAAAAATATAGTTAGTAGGGTTAATCAAGTGACGTAATTCACGATTATTTCTACCAAAAAAAGATAAGTCTTGATATGAGCTATAGAGGGTCGTTGTAATAATGATCAGTGAAATAACAGTAATAATGGTTTTTTGAAATAGCCCTTTTAATACTGTCTGATAATCAATCCGTACTTTAAAGAGAAGCCATGAAGGAATAACTCCCATAAGTAATACGGTGATCAACAGCTCAATACTAAATAGTTCACTGGCTTCATTGAAATCTGACAGCAAGACATTTTTGATCATCCCTTTATCGATCATCACCGCATAACTGTCCATGAAGTATGCAGCAAATGAAGAGGAAATCAGTACTAAAATCGCCGTGATTTTAAATATTGATTTAAAGCTAAACAAGGTTAAAAGTAGGTTCGTTATTATCAAAATAATAATGAAAAAACTAATACTCAATACAGGATCCTCCAAAAAAGAAGCACGTGAATTTACGTTTTTCCAAAATGAAAAATTACCAAACAAGGTAATAAAGAGTGAAATGAATAATGTAATCTTCCAAATAGGAATTAGTTTTTTCATTATGCTTTTACAGAGATGATCTAAGTGACCTAACTATATTCAAATACTATTAAGCGTTATACTGGGCATTTGTTCTATAAACGTATAATTAATGTAGTTTTGGGTGATATGATCCATACGAATCTATTGAAATAGAAGCCACTCCCTACCGCTATCGGTGTTTAAATGACTAGTTTACAAAAATTACTATTAACACTATTTTTCCTCATTATCGCCGCTTACAGCCTCTATGAGGTTTACGATGAATTAAGTGACCTCGCCCTTAACAAGGTGTCGCTTTGGCATGTTACTGTTGAGATTCTTATCGTAATAATTTCCTTTTCTGGCTTGAGCTATATTACTTACATTATGTATGCTCAAAATAAGGAGAAAAGTAGGTTAAAACATAGCCTTAATAACGTTAGAAAAGATCTTGAGAGTTCAAATATTCGCCTTCACGAAGGTAAAAAAGAATATCAAAAAGTTATTCAATGGCAATTTAGTGAATGGAAACTAAGCCCCAGTGAAAAAGAAGTCGCATTATTGTTATTAAAAGGTTTAAGCATTAAAGAAGTAGCCACATGCCGCAACACCCAAGAAAAAACAGTAAGAAAGCAGGCATCAGCAGTTTACGAAAAATCTAAACTCAGTGGCAGACATGAACTATCAGCCTGGTTCTTTGAAGACATGCTTTAAAGCGTTACAAATAGAGTCTATCTGGCAATGAAATCACAAGTAAATAACTCGGAGAGAAAAATGTTTAAGAAAATAATGGGCATAACTACCTTGGCATTATTTTATCTACTAACAACAAGCAGTATATCAGCTAAAAAAGAAGTCAATGTCACCACCACAAAACTGGATGACAAAATATATATGCTAGCTGCTGAAGGAGGAAATGTTGGCGTATTTATTGGCAAAGATGGAACCTTTGTTATTGATGATCAATTTGCACCTTTAAGTGAAAAATTATTAGCCGCGATTAAAAAACTTGGTGGCGACACTCCTAAGTTTTTAATCAATACTCATTTCCACGCTGACCATACTGGAGGCAATGAAAACTTTGGAAAAAAAGGTGCTTTGATTGTTGCCCATGACAAAGTACGTGAGCGTCTGCTTAAGGGCTCTTTAATTAAAGCTTTTAATATGAAAACCTCTCCTGCTCCAAAGGCTGCATTACCAGTAATAACCTATTCTAAGGATATGCATTTTCATATTAACAATGACGAAATCAACATCATTCATGTGCCGAATGCTCACACCGATGGCGATAGCTTTATCCATTTTAAAAAATCGAATGTGGTACATACAGGCGATATTTTCTTTAATGGCTTCTATCCTTTTATCGACCCAGATAATGGTGGTTCTTTAAAGGGCATGATCAACGCAGTCGATATAATTCTTGCACTTACTGATGCCGACAGCAAAATCATCCCAGGTCATGGTCCATTAGCAGATAAAAAGCAACTTGAAGACTATCGGAAGATGTTAAAAACAGCCCACGCTAATTTAGTAAAGCTTAAAGATATGGGGTTATCAGCAGAGCAGGCAAAAGCAAAGAAACCATTAGAAACCCTTGATGCACGATGGGGTAAAGGACTGTTCACCAGTGATAGGTGGATTGAGGTTGTTTACCCTGCCGTTTCCAAATAAAATACGCTTAACGTTTAATAAAAGTAGAGAGAACAATGAAATCATACCTATGTGTAGTCTGTGGCTTAATCTATGAAGAAGAGTTCGGCTGGCCAGATGACGGTATAAAACCCGGTACGAAATGGGAAGATGTACCTGAAAAATGGGAATGTCCTGATTGTGGTGTAGGCAAATCAGACTTTGAAATGATTGAGATTTAGTTTTATTCATTGACAGGCAAGCAAACAAAAGTCGAACAAAATGGTTTACTGTGTTAAAGTCCCCCTCATTGAAAGGGGGATTATTGATTATGGCTAATCAAAAAAAATGGGTGGCTACACATTATCATAAAGCATGGTTAATCATTAACCACAAGGATGCTTAGAGTATGCGCATTCTTGGCATAGACCCTGGCTCCCGCATCACAGGCATCGGCATTATTGAAAGTGACGGTCGATACAGCCAACATGTTTTTAGTACCTGTATTCGTTTAGGCAATGATCCATTCCCGATCCGCTTGGGGAAAATCTATCAAGAAATTGAAATTATCATCGCTGAGTTCCAGCCAGATCAAATGGCAATTGAGGATGTATTCGTATCTAAAAACCCTTCTTCTGCATTAAAATTAGGGCAAGCACGTGGTGCCGCTATCTGCGCCACCGTTATGAAAAATATCCCCGTCTTTGAATACAGCGCCCGAGAAATCAAACAAGCCGTAGTTGGCAAAGGTAGTGCAGACAAATCACAAGTTCAGCATATGGTAAAATTATTGCTAAACCTTTCGGGTAAGATACAATCTGATACCGCAGATGGGCTAGCCATTGCACTCAGCCATGCTCATGTAGGTGCAACAAAAATACGCATCCAACAGGCATTGGCAAAATAAAGTTCTAATAGAGAGTTTCTAAAATGATAGGATTATTACGCGGCATTTTATTACAAAAACAAGCACCCGAATTATTACTCGATGTAGGTGGCGTAGGCTATGAATTGCTCGCCTCTTTAACTACCTTTATTGACCTGCCCGAAATCAATCAAGAAACAACTTTATACACACACTTGATTGTTCGTGAAGATGCACATACGCTTTATGCCTTTAGTTCAGTGAAAGAACGTGGTCTGTTTCGCACCCTATTAAAAGTCAACGGGGTTGGGCCTAAAATGGCACTGGCTATTGTCTCTGGAATGACAGCAGAAGAATTTGCACAACGCATTCATGCAGATGATGTGACAGGCTTAACCAAGTTGCCAGGGGTTGGTAAGAAAACGGCTGAGCGCCTTATTATTGAAATGCGTGATCGTCTTCCAGAACCCGATAGTTACCCAGAAACTGAGGGTGAGTCAGTACCAATAAAACGATCGTTGCGAAACCTTGAAGATGAAGCAATTGCTGCCCTACTCGCACTTGGCTATAAACCTGCACAGGCAAGTAAGATGGTCACTCAACATTCAGCTGATGGATTATCCGTAGAAGACATTATTCGCAAAGCGCTCAAGGCTAGTTTGTCATGAGCGAATTAGAGGAAAGTGGTCGTATAATCTCACCTGTAGCAGGGCTTGATGATGCACTATCTGATATTGAAGAACAGATTCGTCCAAAATATCTCAAAGATTATGTCGGTCAACCTGCTGTTTGTGAGCAAATGGAGATATTTATTCCAGCGGCAAAAGCCCGTGGCGAAGCACTTGATCATGTCCTTATCTTTGGTCCACCGGGTTTAGGAAAAACCACACTCTCACATATTATTGCCAATGAATTAAATACCAACTTACGTCAGACTTCAGGCCCTGTTCTTGAAAAGGCAGGAGATTTAGCAGCTCTCCTTACTAATCTTGAAGAAAATGATGTTCTTTTTATTGATGAAATACACCGCTTAAGCCCAGTGATTGAAGAAATTCTCTATCCTGCTATGGAGGATTTCCAACTTGATATTATGATTGGCGAAGGGCCTTCTGCGCGCTCTGTAAAGCTTGACCTTCCTCCATTTACTTTAGTAGGCGCAACCACGCGTGCAGGCCTTTTGACATCACCTTTACGAGATCGCTTTGGCATAGTACAACGACTTGAGTTTTATAACGTCAAAGACCTAACTCAAATTGTTAAACGCGCAGCAACCATTATAAAAGTTCAAATTGATGACAATGGCGCCGAGGAAATTGCCTGTCGCTCACGTGGCACACCGCGTATTGCAAATCGCTTATTACGCCGAGTTAGAGATTATGCTCAGGTCAAAGCAGATGGGAAAATAACGGCTGATATTGCCGACAAAGCTCTCAATATGTTAAATGTCGACAAGAAAGGTTTTGATCATATGGATCGTCGTGTATTACTTGCGATTTTGGAAAAATTTGATGGTGGCCCCGTTGGAGTTGAAAGTATCGCCGCCGCTATTGGTGAAGAACGTGGCACAATAGAAGATGTCATCGAGCCATTTTTGATACAACAAGGTTTTCTAATGAGGACTCCTCGCGGGCGAATTGCTACAAGGCATGCATGGGAGTTCTTTGGTTTAAAGCTGCCAGAGAATAATTCCAATGAATTATATGAAGATGATTAATGGCGAGACCTTGCACGAGAATATTAATATGAATGGCACCCGCTTATTTTGAAGGTGCTTTTTATGAATCAAATATTTTCTATAAAAGGCAGATTAAAACGAAGAGCCTATCTTTTGAGCTTCTTAGGTCTATGTCTATTTTGGCTACTCATAAGCTACCTTTTAATTCTTTGGCTGCCACTTAAGGTTGGAGAAAGTTACTATTTTGCTAAATTCGCGCTTGATGTCATAGCCTTATTGTCATTTACGCCTATCATGCTCAAAAGAGCACATGATATTTCTCTTCCAGGCCATGTACTGATCGTTTATTGGTTATCTATTTTCTTCTCAGTTAGAAATATTATTTACCTAGAGCAATATCATGACATTGCAATAAGTCTTAATCACTGGCTCTATACCGTGTTAGTTATCGTTACAATACTATTAACCTTTATCCTGTTTTTTTATCGTAGTTACTCTAAGGATAATAAGTGGGGGGAGTATAGCTAAACTTAAATGGCACCCCCCCTCTTTTTTGAAGATTGATGACAACACTAAACCTTAAGACTCATCTTCCAGCAATAAAAATATAATGGGAGTAATATTAGTTTCTAAGCTTCCAAATTCATAGGCACCTATATCCCATAAGCTATTAATCGGCCTCACCCCACTTTCAAAATCAAGCAGAGGGGCTTGCGTAGCTACACCAGCATCGATTGCGGGAGAATTATTTTTTAGTTTGAAATTCTTATTTACAGGGTCTACAAATAAAGGATCTACCTGCATTGAGGCCAACCCACAGATTTCAAATGAAGAGTTTCTACAGCCATCAATAATATTGTTTTCAATTGTTACTTCTGCCATAGGCGTTAACTCAACTGCCAACTGAGATCGAATATTGTCACTGAGTATATTGTTTCTTAGCACAATATTTTTCGCATCCTTATTTTTAACAATAATGCCATCGCCATTTTGATAAAGAGTATTATTAATAATTCTAATATCTTCGACAGGTGTCGCTCTTGGAGATACACCTAAAGCTAGCCAACCTCCTACTTCAATGCCACCATATTTACTGTTATAAATAATATTATTGTAAATTGACACATTAGATAAACGCCCCCCTTTTTCAGTTGCCACTGCAATCCCTGTATCATCGTTGATATCATGAACGAGATTATTGTATACATTTATATTTGCCGTTGGATTCTCCCATGCATCCACGTAAATGCCAATCCGACCATGTAGATCATGGACATGGTTATTAAAAATATCGACATCATGTGAGCCATCTTTTACATCAATACCCTCACCACCCGTTGTTCCTGGACCGTTATTGTAAACTTCATTATTTTTAACAAGGGTATGAGTTGAATTAGCAATTGAAATTGACTCTTCTCCTCCATCATTACAGGCAAGCTCAACATCATTACCATCAATAACAACCGTGTCACTATTCCAGACACCAATACCACTTGAAAAAGTATTATGAGTTGAGCTATTCAGAATGCTGATATCATGTGAATTATCTATAAAAAAGCCTGCAAATGTCGAATTTATAACTCGTAAGCCTGAGATCGTAATAAAAGATCTCTGATCAGAAACTGTACCAGAAATATCAAAAAGACCATTCCACTTCCACCAGACAATCCCTAGCCCATCAAGGATTACTTCATCCTGTTGGTAGTTTCTAAAAACAATCCTTTTTCCTTGCTCACCTGAAGTATTCAATACCACACGTTCTTTATAAACCCCCGCTTTTATAAAAACCGTGTCACCCGCGATTACAGTATCGGCTGCTTTTGTTATTGTCAGAAATGGGGAATTTTCAGTGCCAAGATTAGTATCCACACCGCTTTTAGAAACATAATAGTTAGTTGCAAATACAGGTATTTGTAAAAAAACATAAGCGATAAACAAGAGTATTATTTTAGTTTTCATTAATTAATCCCTAATAGATATTTTGAATCTGTAATAGACCTGAATTTAAGTTATCTGTTCAGATTTATTATTTGAGAATTTCTTATTGAGTCTCTTATTGAGTTTTTTTATTGAAACATCCTTGTACGAGAATCACTTATTTAAGACACTTAGAGCAATGATTTGAGCAGTTCATAAGTGAGAAGTCAATCAAACCTAGAATTTTTTTATAGGCACCCCACCCTTTTTTTGATAATTGCATGGGGTTATGTACTAGAATCATTGTATGCCAACAAACGATAGAAGAACTGCAATACAAACCAGCCGTTTTATCTCAATTTGGAAAAAGTTTTGTCACCTCGTTGTAAAAACTTTTTATAGTCGCTTTGAAGTGACGGGCGATGAAGTCATCCCTGATGATAAAGGTATTATTTTTTGTGTTAATCACGTTAACGCTCTCATTGACGCGGTGGTTTTACAAGCCTCAAGCAGTAAATCAATTCGTCCACTTGCGCGTAGCGGTTTATTTAAAAACCCGATTTTAAAACCTATTTTGAATAGTATTGGTGCAGTACCAATCTATAGACGCAAGACTGATAATACGGATACTTCAAAAAATCAGGATAGCTTTTCAAAGTGCTATGAATTACTCGGTCAAAATCAAACTTTAGTTATTTTCCCTGAAGGCCAAAGCCACTCCAAATCATTTGTACAAGAGATTAAGACAGGGGCGGCACGAATGGCTTTAGGTGCATTAGAAACCAATGGTGTTGCACCCATTGTGATTCCCGTAGGAATGACTTTCACCCGAAAACCTCGTGCCCGATCTGAAGTACTGGTTTGTTATGGCAAACCAATTGATCTAAACGTACCACCTGAGATGGAGGAATACGATGCGGTACATTTGATTACTGATCGTGTCAAAGCGGGAATTGAGTCTGTCACACTCAATACAAATTCATGGAAAGACATGCGCTTGTTAACTCGGCTCGAAAAATTCTTTGCTTTCCGCCATGGAAAACGTAGAAAATCCAACCAAAGTCAGCGTTTTCACGCACTCCAAAGACTGATAGAAGCCCAGCGACTATTAGAAGAACATGAACCAGATAAAGTCAGAAGTTTAATCAGTAAATTACGCATGTTTGAACGACTCTGTAATGTCTGTGGCATAAAAAATTATCATCTCGCCCTGCAATATCGCCCACTATTACTGATTATTTATACACTGAGAACCTTAGGAGTCGTTCTTATAGGCTTTCCCGTTGCACTTTGGGGAATCATAAATAGTTATATTCCCTTTAAGTTAACTGACTTTCTAAGCCGCACATTATCAAAGGATGCTGACCAATACGATACAGCCAGAGTTTTGATTGGCATGGCTACTTTCGGTTTATTTTGGGGAGTGCAAACACACGTTATCTATCGATATTTTGGCATCAATTGGTCTCTAATCTATCTAGTGAGCTTAATTGCAAGCGCTGCTGTTGCACTATCTTTACGGGGAGAATACAAAAGAGCCTTAGGAAATTTAAAAGTATTTATACTCTTTATGCGTAAAAAAGACTTGAGAAGCTACCTTGAAAGTAAGCGCCATGAACTGGAGGTTGAATTAGCACATATGGTTCGGATTGCCAAACGACTCCAAAAGCCTAATGAATGAGACAGCTCACAGTCTCAATGGCACCCCCCGTGTTTTTAGACAATTAATATCGTTTAGAGTGTATTTCTTGATCTAACTTGATCAATCCTTTTATGGTAGGATTGATCAGAATATAAGCAGTATAAAAAACCATGACTCAGGGCTACCCAAATAGAAAACTACACCTACCTATTCGTGTCTATTACGAAGACACTGACGCGGGTGGAGTTGTCTACCATTCCCAGTATATTAACTACTTTGAGCGAGCGCGCACTGAGTTTATGCGCCAGCTTGGATATGAGTTGGATATACTTGCTGAAAAAGAGAATTTGTTATTCGTAGTTCGCTCCATTAATTGCGAATATTTATTACCCGCAAAATTTAATGACGAACTTTTTGTGTCAGCTGAAATCATAGAAATTAGTAAAACACGAATTACCTTTAAACAAGAAGTCATGAAATCACATCAAGGGAAGTGTCTTACGCTAACAAAAGGGGAAGTTTTGGTGGTTGCTGTTGATGCCGAAAAATTTAAGGCAAAACGTATACCAAAACACATACTGCACACACTAGGAGAAGAGTAACGTGTCATTTGATCAAACTATTTTAAAACTGATATTAGATGCCAGTCTGATTGTGAAAATTGTTATGGCAATCTTAGTGCTTGCATCGCTTGCCTCTTGGACATTAATGCTAATAAAAAGTAGCCAGCTAAATAAAGCACAAAAGAGACTGGAAATATTTGAAGATCGGTTTTGGAGTGGAATCTCATTAAATAAACTCTATGGTGACCTTGCCAACCACACGAGTCGCGAAGGCATGGCCGCTATATTTTTTAATGGCTACCATGAATATGCACGAATAAACAAAGGCGCAATTCCACGTGCTCTGCCCCTAACAAATACCGCGCAACGTGCCATGCGTGTGGCAGAAACACGTGAAGTAGACAAGCTTGAACAGAACCTTTCTTTTCTTGCCACAGTTGGCTCGACCAGCCCTTACATAGGTTTATTTGGAACGGTTTGGGGAATAATGAATTCATTCATCTCATTAAGTCAGATGAAACAAGCAACGCTAGCAGTCGTTGCACCCGGTATTGCAGAGGCATTAATCGCAACCGCTATTGGCTTATTCGCTGCTATTCCTGCAGTAATCGCTTATAACCGTTTTGCAGATAAAGTTGATCGTATAGCCGTTCGCTATGAGAATTTCCGTGAAGAATTCACCACTCTTTTAGAACGTCAGGCGATCCTCAAAAAGGATAAAGCATCGTGACATCTCGTCGCTGTAAAAAACGTCGTGTTATAGCAGAAATGAATGTCGTACCGTATATCGACGTGATGCTAGTACTCCTTGTTATATTCATGGTAACCGCTCCAATGATGCAATCAGGCGTGAATGTAAATATGCCCGATGTTGATGCTGAAATGCTTGAAAGTGATAACCAGCAACCTCCCCTATTTATTTCTATACGCAAAAATGGTGATATCAGCCTTGGAAACTCTGAAGATATTCTTAGCCCAGAAGAACTCACTAACCAAATGCAACAGAAACTAGGATCTGACAGTACTCGACCAGTCTATATTCGTGCTGATGGCGGCGTTATCCATACCTATGTAACTCAAGCTATGGTTGCAGCACAAAAAGCAGGAGCCAAAAAAATTAGCTGGATGACCGAACCTAAGGTTGATGAGTAATAGCGACAATGATTAAGGTGATCCTAAAGCATCCTAGAGCGATAGTCGGTGCTATTATTTTACACTTGCTGATAATTGCGCTGTTTGTTTTCAGCTTTGACTGGAAGGATGAACCTCAAATTGAAGCTGGAATTCCTATATCTATCGTGACAACAGATTCTGTTGATCCTCTGGCAAACACAGTCGCAGAAAAAGAAGAGAGTAATCCGCAAAAAGTTGAAGAAATAAAGAAAAAACAACGAGAGCTGAAAGAAGATAAAGCTAATAAACAAAAACTATTAAAAGTAGCGGCGGCTAAAACAGCAGCTGTTAAACTTAAACAAGCGAAGGAAGCTAAGAAAACCAAAGAAGTTGAAAAATTAAAAGAGCTAAAGTTAAAAGAACAAACTGAGAAAGCAGCTCAAAAGAAAGCTGAAGAAGATGCAAAAATAGAAGCCGCAGAAAAGGAAGCGCAAGAAGAAAAAAGAAAAAGTACTGACAAAGATGCTGCTGAAAAAGCAGAAAAAAAACGCCTAGCAAAGAACGAGGCAAAAAAGAAAGCAAAGACAGAAGAAAGGCGTTTAGCTAAGAAGGAAGCCAAAGCCGAAAAGAAACGTAAAGCGAAAAAAGAAGCGAAGAGAAAGGCGAAAGTTGAGAAAAAACGTAAAGCTAAAGAACAAGCAGAAAGAGAAGCAAAGGAAGAAGAAGCTAGAAAAAGAAAAGTACGGAAAAAAGCCAAAAAGAAAGCTGCCGAGAAAAAGGCTAAAAAAGAGGCTGAAGAGAAAGCAGAAAATAAAAGAAAGGCTAAAAAAGAAGCAAAAAGAAAAGCGACTAAGGAAAAAGAAAGGAAAGAGGCAAAAGAACAAGCAGCTAAAGAAAAGGCAGAGAAAGAAGCTACCGAGCAAGCAGCAAAGGAGAAATCGAGAAAAGAAGCCGCAAAACGTGCTGCTAAAGAAAAAGCCGAAAAAGAAGCCGCAGAAAAGTTAGCGGCTCAAAAAGCTAAATACCATCAAGCTTGGAAAGAAAAACAGGAAAAGAAAAAAGCAGCTGCCGCAGCGGCATTGGCAAAAAAGAAATCTGATGCCGAAGCTGCAGCAAAAAGAAAGTCATCCAAAAAAGCTAGAAGTGGTGCATTAAATGCTTGGGGACGTAGGGTTCAAACTAAGATTCACAAACGCTGGCGCAGACCAACCGAAAACTCGGGAAAAAGAGGAAAAGTAAAGTTTACTGTATCTAACAATGGAGGTGTTGGCGCTGTAAGGATTGTCTCTTGCAGTGGAACTTCTGGTTTTTGTTCATCCATTAGAGAAGCGGTAGTAAACTCAGTACCTTTGCCTAAGCCACCACCTCAATTTACATTTAGTAACAATGACCGAACAATTACGTTAACTTTTAAAATAGATTAGATATATTTGAACTATTACAATTTAAATGGACTAATACTGTATGATTTTTACCACAAAACTACATAGTTTAAGCTTCCTATTTCTACATAAAGTAAGAATAGCTCTCTCTGGAACTATATTCTTTTTGCTGCTTCCTTCTATGCTTCACGCGCTAGAATTAACCATAGAAGAAACGGATGACAGCATTCCCATCACTATCATGCCTATCTCAGGAAAAGCAGGTGGCATCATTGAAGCTGATCTTAAACGCAGTGGTCGATTAAAAGTTATAAGCTCGTCAAAAATCACAGGGTTAACCCCTTTTGGTGGTTCAGTAACTAATGTGGAAAAATTTGCAGATATCACTGATTATATCGTCAGAGGAAAACCATCTATAAATGGTGGGCTAGATATTGAATTAATCAGCACTTCTGATAAGGCGGTTACTCGTTATTCGATTTCAGCTAATGCCAGCCCTAGACGTGTTGCACATAAAACAGCAGATAAGATTTACGAAAAAATAACACGTATAAAAGGCGCCTTTGATACCAGATTAGCCTATGTAACGGTTACTAATAAAGCCAGCAAAAACCGTATGTTTAGATTATATATTGCAGATTCTGATGGCTATAAACCACAATCAATTTTAAGCTCACATTTACCCATTATGTCGCCAGACTGGTCACCTGATGCAAGTAAATTAGCCTATGTGTCTTTTGAAGAAAATAATACTTCTGCGATTTATATTCAAAATATATTCACAGGTGAGAAACGAAAAATATCATCTCGTGAAGGTATAAATGGTGCGCCATCTTGGTCACCTGATGGTCGTCGACTAGCAATGAGTTTATCCGTTAGTGGCAATCCTGAAATTTATGTTATTAATGTTAGTAATGGTGCATTAACACAGATAACGCACTCCAGTGCCATCAACACAGAGCCGACTTGGCGCAATAATAACACGCTGGTTTTTACATCTAATCGTGGCGGAACACCGCAACTTTATCTTGCTAATGCAAGCGGTGGTTCGGTAAAGCGGATGAGTTTTGACGGGCGTTACAACAGTGCTGCAGATATCGCTAATAATAAAATGGCGTATATCACAGGAGCACGCGGCGCATATCAGGTAGCGATAAAATCCATCAGTGGCTCTGGAAAAGAAATCCTATCCAACGGAAGGTTGGATGAGTCACCAACTATTTCACCAAACGGTGCGATGGTCGTTTATACCACATTAAAAAATGGTGAGAATACCTTGGCTGTTGTCAGTGACAACGCTAAAGCAAGACAATTTTTAACATCAGCAGCAGGTGACGTCAGAGAGCCAGCTTGGTCACCTTATTTACGTAAATAACTAAAGGGGAAGAATTATGAAGAAGAAGACGATAGCGATACCATTGATACTATGTGCACTATCAATAAGTGCATGTAGTAGTCAGCGACAAAATGATAATGAAAAAGGAAGTATTTCCAGTGTTATTAATAAAGGCAGTAAAGCTGGCAACAAAACAAACAGCGGCACTATTGCAAACAATGGGGCTTCTAATGTTAATAGCTCTGAAACACGCGGAAAATTTAATTACCTGCCAGGGAATGGAAATGGTACGGGCAATAGAAAGGCAAAAAATAGTAATGATATTACGCTTGCAGGGTTAAGTGATCCAAATAACCTACTTTCACAACGTATTATTTACTTTGATTATGACAAGGCTGCTATCCGTCCAGAGTACATGATATTAATCCAAACGCATGCGAAGCTATTAGCAAAATACCCTGATCTAAAAATGCGCTTAGAAGGACATGCTGATGAACGTGGTTCACGTGAGTACAATGTTGCGCTATCTGAGTCTCGCGCGCGCTCTGTAAAAAGTATCATGGGCGTTCAAGGGGCTCGCGGTAATCAGATAAAATCAATTGGCTTTGGTGAAGAAGTTCCTATCGTTAGTGGACATTCTAAAAATTCTTGGCAGAAAAATCGCCGCGTAGAAATAAAATACGATAACTACTAACTGTTAACATCCAGAAACAGATCATTTTAAGAGCACCTAAGATGATATGCTTCTGGATGTAACTCGTTGTATTTAGAAATACAGTGATGACTGCTTTTTGAATACTATACTAAGGCGTACCTTATATTAGTTATCATTTATAACAAGGAAAGATAAATAATGACAAAACTTAGTCAAGTTGGACTAATTATCACCATACTCACACTGTTATCAACAGCTAGAGCTGAAGTGAACCCACAGTCTATTATCCAGATATTTCAACGCTTAGAAATTCTTGAAAAGAAAGGCAGAGAACTACACGGTGAAAATGAAGTTTTACGCCATCAGATTGATCAATTAAAAAAATCTCAAAAGCAAGGACTTCTGAATATTGACTCACGTATTGATCAACTATCAAATTCAATTAAAAAAACGCAAAGCTCAGCTGAAAACAGTGAGGCCAATAAAAAACCTGAAATTAAAACTGAAGTTAAGGTAGCAGCGAATCCTGCTACTAAAACAAAGCAAGAGACTCCCGCACCTGTCAATAATACAAAAGAGCCAAAACAGCCTGTCGCACCTGTTCCACCAAAACAAGTTACAATTCCTGCGAAATCAGAAACGACAAAAGCGCTGACCAATGACAACGAAACTGTTGATAGCAAAACACCCGCTAAAACCACATCAGCTGACAACTCAGTAGTTGATAGCAACTCACCCAAAAAGCCTGTCAGTAGAGAACCTACAGGATACGAAAAAGAAACATACCAAGCGGCATTCAATAAAATGAATGGCTCTCCAAGTGCGGCTACTAGAGCTTTTCAAGAATACATTAAAATGCAGCCTGATAGCCCACTCGCAGCCAATGCTCAATACTGGATTGGTGAAATTATGTATTCACATAATAATTACAAAGGTGCTGTAGAAGAATTTATTAAAGTCTTACAGAAATATAAATACAGCAGTAAAGCACCTGATGCTGCAATTAAATTAGGCTACAGCTTCTATGCATTAAAAAACTGGAAATATGCACGCAGAACCTTTGAAGATGTTTTGAAGTATTTTCCTGAAAATAAGAATGCGATCAAGCTCGCTAAGAAACGCCTTGATAAAATGAAGCTAGCAGGTAACTAGCTCTCAATTATCAAAAAAAGGGGGGGGTGCCATATAGCTTAGTTTGGCTTATATATTACCAAACTTGATTTAACATAAGGATTATTCGGGTATCTTCTTACCACTTTATCCTGAATCGCCAATGCCTCTGGCCTATGTAAATATGGGCCTAAACGCACCTTATAAATAGTCCGACCTTTTGCTTTACTAGCAAGTACAAAAGCAGAATAACCATCACCAGCAAAATCATTCATTACTGACGTAGCTTGGTCTAATTGCTTGGTTGCCATTAGCTGCACACCATATCCAATGAAACCATCCTCACCAGAGAATGTATTAGAAACAGAGCTCGCATACGATTTGGCTTTGTCGATTGAGATTAGACCTTTTTGATTTGCTATAAAAGCCCCATATCCCATTGCCCCAATAATGACAAAGAGCATTAATTTGCCAACACCACCCTGTTGCTTCTTTAGAGTTTTTTTATTATTCATTATTATTCCCCTTTTACCCATAGCCTGTATGGTTCGGCTATTATCTCAACTATACTCCTTTATATATTTATGTAAGATGAATAGAGGCTAATATGATTCTTTACTATGTTCACGACCCTATGTGTAGCTGGTGTTGGGGCTTTCGACCTACATGGCTAGAAATTAGCAAAGCTTTAGAAAATAAAGTAGAGATACGATATTTATTAGGGGGTCTTGCGCCTGATAGTGATGTGCTAATGCCAGAACAGATGCAAAAAGATATTGCAGGCTACTGGCGTAAAATTCAACAACATATTCCCAATACACAATTCAATTTTGATTTTTGGGAAAACTGCCAACCTAGGCGTTCAACCTACCCTGCTTGCCGTGCGGTCATTGCGGCTCGAAAACAAAACAAAGAAGTTGAGCTAGCTATGATAGAAGGCATTCAAAAAGCATACTATCTAAACGCACAGAATCCATCTGATGATGATACTTTGATTTCACTAGCAAAATCACTAGCCTTGGATAGTCAAATATTCACAAATGATTTAAATAATGATGAAACACAAAAGCAGCTTGAATCAGAGATTACTTTTGGCAGAGAAATCGGCGCTCAAGGATTTCCTAGTATGATTCTAGAAAAAAAGGGTAACTTCCATGTCATTCCTCTTGATTACAATAATGCATCTATTACAATTCAGTATGTAAGTTCTCTATAATATATTTGTATAATAATCAATCTAACTCATAATTTATTTTAATGGAACCATTTATAATATATATTGACTATACACACCACACGGCTAACTCTAGGTAAAATAATGAAACTAATAAATCCCCAGATTCTATCCCACATTTTACTGTTTGGCTCAATCTTAGCGCTTAACGCAGCATTGCTTACTAGCGTAAATGCTGAACCTAAAGAACTTAGTTCTACTATAAAAAAAGATCCCGTTAATCAGGATGGTCTTAATGCACTTATTCCTATTTTAGCTATTCTACTCAATGATGAAGAAAAGCCTGATGCTGATAA
>CAZWEA010000013.1:17140-32830 GCA_964632635.1 uncultured Cocleimonas sp.
TGATAATGATGGAATGCCAGATGTATGGGAAATAGCAAATGGATTAAATCCACTTAATGCAACGGATGCTAACCTAGACCCTGATAATGACCACTTAAGCAATTTACAAGAATACCAAAATGGGACTGATCCAAATTCTAATGATATTGGTAATACGCAGTTCAGTGCAATTCAAGCATCAAGATTTTTAACACAGGCAAGTTTTGGACCTACTCTGAGTGAAATACAGAGCCTTGAAAGCACTGCAAATATTGAAACCTGGATTAACCAACAATTCAATCTGCCTACTAGCTACCACTTACCACTTGTTAAAAGCCAAGGATCAGGTGATGTGGGTGGTGATACACAACTTGTACGCTACCCCGTTTGGTGGCAAATAGCTTTACACTCTGATGACCAATTGCGTCAACGGGTAGCATTTGCACTCAGTGAAATTATGGTTGTTTCTGATAGACCCGACGCACTGATAAATCATGGTAACTTACTGGCAGCCTATTTTGATATTTTAGTTGAACATGCCTCTGGAAACTATCGTGATCTATTAGAAGCCGTGACTAAAAATCCAGCCATGGGCTTGTATCTCAGCATGTTGGGTAATGAAACCACCAACAATCGTGCTGATGAAAATTATGCCCGTGAAGTTCTCCAGTTATTTAGTATCGGATTGGTACAACTTAATCTGGATGGTACTCAAAAGTTAGATGCTAATAACAAATCTATACCAACCTATAATCAACAAGATATTGCTAACCTAGCTAAGGTATTCACTGGCTGGGCATGGGACAGAGATGAATATGAGCCGTATCAAGGAGGTTGGTACCCTGATGTTTCGATAATGGAAATCCCAATGAAAGCATTTCCTAATTACCATGACACCGCTAGCAAGACTTATCTTGGTATCACTGCCCCTGCAAATCTTACACCAGAACAAGACCTCGATATGGCATTAGATGCAATTTATAATCACCCTAATGTTGGCCCATTTATAAGTAAGCGACTGATTCAGCGACTGGTTACCAGCAATCCATCAAAACGCTATATCGCCCGTGTTGCATCAATTTTTAATGATAATGGGCAGGGTGAACGTGGTGATTTAAAAGCAGTAATTAAAACTATTTTATTAGACCCAGAAGCTCGATCTGATGTTTTTTCGAAGAAACCAGATTTCGGAAAACTACGTGAACCAATCTTAAGGTTTTCGCACCTGTGGCGCTCATTTCAAGTACAAGACCCTATCGAAATGGATCATTTTTCTAGTCTCATGTCTCAACATGCTCCATTAACGGCTAAGTCTGTATTTAACTTCTTTAGCCCACACTACGCCCCACCAGGAGAAATCACAAATGCGGGCTTAGTCGCACCCGAGTTTCAACTTATTAGTGAAGCAAGGATCACTTCAATTTACAACCTTATATTCGATATAATAGAGGAGGATGGTTTCTATGACATCTTTCCAACTCGATTAAATCTGACTTATGAACTCACCCTAGTTAACACTCCAATACAGTTACTGGATCACCTTGATTTACTCCTTATGTCAGGAAATATGTCCCCAGAATTTAGACAAATTTTATTAAATTATATTAATCAAAATAAAACTGAGGTGCCCTCTGAACAACTACTTAGAGATGTCATTAGTCTGATTATTTCTTCAGCTCAATACTCAATCCAACGCTAAGAGAGACATTATGAATAAACTAAATAGAAGAGATTTTTTAAAAAAGAGTTTATCTACAGCTGCTGGCATGTCTGCTTTCTTGTCATTGGCAACATCAATTCGATCTACTCATGCTGCAAATCTAGGGGGGCAATATAAGGCATTGGTTTGTGTCAATCTTGCTGGAGGCAATGATGCATTTAATATGTTCATCCCACAAAGTGCATCAGAGCATAGTGCCTATGCAACCGTCCGCCAACAGCTTGCAATACCTCGAAACCAGATATTAGAAGTTACCCCATCAACATATAATGATGGGGCTAAATATGGCTTTCATCCAAATATGTCAGGTTTGCATGCACTCTTTAATCAAGGGAAAGTAGCAACCATTGCTAATACTGGAACCTTGCTTAGACCAATAAGTAAATCTGAATATGAGAATGAATTAGTAGAAACACCACCACAATTATTCTCCCACAATGATCAGTCTGACCTGTGGATGTTAGGGCATTCGAATGGTGTATCGGCTCAGGGTTGGGCAGGCAAAATGATGGACGTCATCTACCCAAGTGACTCAGGACCTGCTCCATCTCCTAGTATTTCTATCGCTGGGAACAATCTATGGCAAGTAGGTCAATTTACTCAACCTTACGAAATATTTTCAGGCGGTATAGAGCCCCTCTATTTTCCTTGGCATCCAGGTCCTGTAAAGTTTGAGCAAGCCTATAAAGATATTTATAATTTGGGTCTAAGTTCTACCACTACAAACCCAATGATAAAAACACATGCAAAACTTCAAAAGCAGCAAATTCAATTTAGTGAGAATATAAAATCTGCCCTTACAAATGCACCTAATTTTACGAAACCTTTTGGTGAAGGACCTTTAGAGAAACAATTGGAAATGGTCGCGAAACTTATTGCGGTGCGAAATAACTTGGATAGTAATGTATTACGTCAGGTATTTTTTGTGCAACTTGAAGGCTGGGATACGCATGATGCACAGAACACTAACCACCCTAATTTACTCAAGCAGCTAAGCCAAGCACTTGATACATTTAACGCAGCACTCGTTGAAACAGGCGTTAGTAATCAGGTAACGACATTTACTTCTTCAGAGTTTGGGAGATCCCTTACTCCAAATGGTGATGGTACAGATCATGGTTGGGGAGGTCATAGCTTGGTTATGGGTGGAGCGGTAAAAGGAAACGATATATACGGCACGATGCCTGATCTTTCTATCAACAGTAATGATGCAGTGGAGGAAGGCAGGATTATTCCCACCACTTCTGTTGATCAATATGGGGCAACTTTAGCAAAATGGTTTGGCTTGAGTACCTCAGAAGTGGATACTTTATTTCCTAATCTGAATCGATTCAATGATAGAGATTTAGGTTTTATGAAGACGTAGGATTCGGCATATGTTTTGGTAAATACTTGGTCCAATCACAATCATTATTGCCTATCGTAAAAAAGAAAGGATTTAGTAAGGAATCCTTAGTGTTATAGAGTAAAGGAGACATATCAGTCTTTACTATGCTCCCATCTGCTTCATCCACAATACAATGTGCCGCTGCGGTATCCCATTCAGATGTCAACCAAAGACGTGGGTATAAATCGGCGACACCTTCTGCGACCAAACACATTTTTAATGAGCTGCCCATACTGATCAGTTCATAATCGCCTTTATCATTTTTAAGATTTTGTAGAAAGGTTTCAAGAGCTTTTCCTAAATGTGAACGGCTTCCTGCAATCATTGGCATCTGAGGTAAAGCACGTGCTTTTATCTGTTGTTCGGTATCATTTGCAATTTGTTTAAAGCTACCACTACCACGACAAGCAAAATAACTTACATCAAGTGCTGGTGCGTAAACTACACCTAGAATAGATTTATTTTTATGAATCAGAGCAATATTAACTGTAAAGCTATCACGTCGTTTTATAAACTCTTTAGTGCCATCGAGTGGATCAATTAACCAATAAGTCTCTCTAGCAGAGCGTTTTTCAAAAGGAACTTCAGCGGATTCCTCAGATAATATTGGAAACAAGGGTAAAAGCTTATTGAGTTCGCGTTCAATCACTTCATTAGCAGCTAAATCTGCGGTGGTAACAGGCGAATTATCCGCCTTTATTTCAATTTCAAAGCCTTTTTCATAGACTTCCATGATCTTCTCACCTGCCTCTTTCGCAATACGTCTGATCTCGGGCAATAAGTCCTTTAGTAGATCTATATCAAGCATGTAGATTCCGATGGTGATTGAGTAAATGCAATGCAGCAACGCTGCGCCCTTCGGCAAAATCATCTCGATCAATTAACAGATGAATTTCACTTAGTTTCCAAGGAATGACTTCTATTTCTTCTGGTTCATCACCTGGCTCACGATGCTCAGTCAATTCTTCAGCAAGTATAATACTGGTTACATGCCCCATATAACCTGGTGCTAAACTTAATTTTTTCAGAAGAGTTAATCGCCCTGATTCATAGCCCACTTCTTCCATAATCTCTCGATTAGCGGCATCTAAAATCTCTTCACCTTTTTCAACCTTTCCTTTTGGAAATCCCAGCTCATAACGATCTGTTCCTGCGGCGTATTCTCTAATTAACAACATTACTTCTTCATTATTTTCATCACGTAAAATAGGTATAATCAGAACGGCTCCAACACCACGACTAGCAATTCGTTCATAAATACGTTGCTCACCGTTTGAGAACTCTAATGAAAGTTCTTCCACATTGAACAAACGACTACTAGCAACAGTTTTAATATGGTGTATGGTTGGCTTTTTTTTCATGCACAGAGTGTAACCTAACAATGCAAAAAATACCTATTGATTGGAAAAATATTGAAACGGTCTTCCTAGATATGGATGGTACTTTATTAGACTTACATTTTGATAATCACTTTTGGCTAGAACATATGCCAATAAGATATGCACAGAAAAATAAACTCAGTTTAGAAAAAGCATCTACTGAACTGACACAAAAAACTGCGTCTATTGAAGGTTCTCTTGATTGGTATTGTCTTGATTATTGGCAAGAAACGCTGCAAATGGATATTGTCAGTTTAAAGCATGAAGTATCAGATCGTATTGCTATTCGAGATAATGTTATTCAGTTTCTAGATTATCTTCATTCACTTAAAAAACGTGTGGTGCTACTTACAAATGCACATCATAAAACGGTTACATTAAAATTTAGTTACGCTGATATAGAAAAATATTTTGATCGCGTCATCACTTCCCATGATATTGGCCTAGCAAAAGAAGAGTGTGGATTTTGGGAAAAGCTAGAAGAAGTAGAAAAAGTTAGCAAGAGCAAAAGTCTATTTATTGATGATAATTTAAATGTATTAAATACTGCTAGGCAGTACGGTATAAAGAATCTATTAGCGATTAGCCAGCCAGACTCGCAACAGCCTTTAAAAGACACTAAAGACTATGTTGCGATTGAATGTTATAGCCAGCTTATAGAACTTTGATAATAATTTTTACCAAGGCATCTTAGGCTTAAAATACTTACTCGGATTCATCCAATTATTGTTTCCCTTTCCGTTATTGCCAGTATTACCAAAGGGAAAAAACGAACCAAAGCCATTATTGGATTTATTGTTTCGCGGACGTGTTGCATAGAGTAACTGCTCACGTTCTGCTTTGGGCAGATCCTGTGCATCCATGGCTTGTTGAAAGATCTCTTCACGATCACCTTCATATGTACGCATTTGTTTGTTTCCGTTAGCACCAACGAAACGAATAATAGCGCGGTATCTATCATCACCAATTTGCTTAATTGCTAGACCATTAAATTCTTTTGGATTTGGTGTTTTTTGAGCACCAACCACCACAGGAATATCTATAACAGAGCCCTGCCTAACGACTTTAAGGTTCGCTGTTTTTCCTGGCTCTGCTGCTCTTACTGACTTAATGAATTGAGCAGGATGAATTACTTTTTGATTATTAAACTCAACAATGACATCAAATGGTTTTAAGTCGCTATTACGTGCAGGTGAATTATCTGAAAATGATTTAAATAATATTCCTTGCGCGTTCCCTTTCGGTAATTGCGCTGAAACAGAAGAAGGTAAAATATCTGTCACCAACCCTAAATAACCAGAGAATTCTCTAAAAGGTACCTGCTTAATAGTTTGTTTTGGCTGTGCTTGCTGTTGCCTATGTTGTAGCTGTGGCTGAGGTGCCACCATATAAGTGGGATACCCCTGTGGCACGTAAGTAAAAGGTTGCATAGTAGCTTGTCCATACTGTGGACTACCATAGGGTATTTGATTCTGAGCTGGATAAAATGGGAGCTGTGCGCTACTAACAGCAGACAATAGTAAAACACTAAAGGTTAAAATACTTTTACTTATAATTTTCATAACGACTCTCAAACAACGATAGGGATAAGCTATTATTAGATTCTACCAAGCTAAATGTCAAAAATAACCCTAAAAAATATGATATGGCACCCCCACCCTATTTTGAAGATTCATGTTAGTTAGACCTTAACAAGTCAAAACTTACTCATTTTCAGCTTCTATCACCGCCAAACTAATTAATTTTCCAATGTTCTTATCAAAATTCACCCACGTTGAATATTTCTCTAGCTTTTTGACAATAATAGGTTTCATTTCAAAGGGCTCCATATCCTCATCTATAAGCTCTTTACTGGTATTATAAATAGTCGCTAAAAACTCGCGAAAATCGCTTAGCACTTCTTTTCCGCCAGCAGGACCATGACCAGGGATTACTACTTTCAAGTCTAAAGCTAAGCCAGTCTCCATCGCTTTTATATTCCCCACAAAGCTACCATCATCCAAACGTGGCATACGCTGGCTAAAACTATTATCACCAGTAATTAACAATTTATCTTGGACTACTTCAAACATAGCATCAGTTTTAGTATGTGCAAACTCACTTAAATGTGCTTTTATGCTGATATCATCGATGACTACTTCTTGCCCATTTTTTAACACGTTAGTTGGATAAACAACTTTAGTATCTTTTGTGGCACCCTCAGTCAACGTCATCATTAGCTTTATCCAATTATCTGCTTCCCCTGCTTTTGCCTCTTCAATCATTTGTGGGTGTGCATAGATTTTCACATCAGGGTTAGCCTCTTTAAATGCCTGATTACCCAGCCAATGATCACCGTGTATATGACTATTGAACACATGAGTTACGGGTCTATCAGTTAAATCTTTAATCTTTTTTAGAAGTGCTCTACCTGTGTTTACACTTGACCCAGGATCAATAACTGCAACACTTTTTTCTGTAATAACAAATGCTGGGTTATTCATAAAACCCTGATTTTCAACATTTGGCTCTGTGGTTGGACCAAAGACTACCCATGTATGCACAGCGACTTGTTTTGCCTCATAGTCATCCATAATACCTTTTGATTCTTTAGCAATGACAGCGGTATGGATGAATGTAAGTAATAAAAAAGAGAATAATAGTCGTATTGTTGTAGATGTAGGTTTCATTATTTATTTCCATAGAGAATTATATGGAAGTATCTTACTTTGTTTTAGGATAAACGCTATTAAGAAATTGACAGTATCTATAGGGGAAATCCACCACAGACCAACTTGTTTTTACAAGTAGATAGATATTAAATAACGAATACAAGGGAGGAAAATAAATGGTGGCTCGAGGTGGAATCGAACCACCGACACGAGGATTTTCAATCCTCTGCTCTACCGACTGAGCTATCGAGCCAACTTAAGGATGTATCTAAGAGAGGCGCTATTAGAGCGTTTTAAATTTTCATTGTCAAGCGATAATCGTTAGCCTTTTTGTACTTATTTTATCAAAAATATCTAAAACAGATAAAGAAGCAGGACAACGGATTAAGCCTAGCGTTATACTCTCAATAAAGCTCTAACAGAAGAAACGGAAAATGTTTGATATTGCACTTTACGAACCAGAAATACCTCCTAATACTGGGAGTATTATGCGTTTATGCGCAAATACTGGCTGTCGCCTGCATTTAATTCACCCACTCGGTTTTGAGCTGGATGAAAAAAGATTAAAACGTGCAGGCATGGATTATCGAGATTTAGCTACTGTCATAGAACATGAGAACTTTGATGCATTTATGCAAGCCTCTCAAAGTCAGACTATTTTTGCGCTCACCACCAAGGCAACGCAGAACTATACAAGTGCCATATTTAAAGCAAATGATATTTTGTTATTTGGTCCAGAGTCACGCGGGCTACCACAAGCCTTATTAGATTCACTTGCAGAACAACAGAAATTACGACTACCCATGATGCCTGATAGCCGTAGTCTGAATTTATCAAATACAGTCTCTATTGTCGTTTATGAAGCACTTAGGCAGAATAACTTCGAAGGTCTTAACTAATCACTAGCTACCTTACTTTATGAAATTAATCCGAAATACAGTTTCTCAAAATCAAAACCCACAAGGTTGCGTCGCCACTATCGGGAATTTTGATGGTTTACATCTTGGTCATCAAAAGATCATCAGCCACTTAAAAGAAAAATCTGAAGAACTAAACCTACCACTAACTGTAATCAGTTTTGAACCGTTACCTGCTGAATATTTTATACCTGAGCCACCAACTCGAATTTATCCACTACGCGACAAGCTAAGGCTATTAGCGGAATTAGGTATTGATAATTGCCTGTGTTTAAGATTCAACGCAAGCCTTGCGAATATGCAACCCCAATTATTTATAGATACAGTATTACTCAAACATTTAAAGGTGAAATACCTCGTAGTAGGCGATGATTTTCGCTTTGGTCATAAACGTGAAGGTGATTTTGCACTTCTAAAAAGTGTTGGAGAAAATACTGGCATGCAGGTTATTGATACCGCCACTGTGAAAACATTAGGTGAGCGTGTAAGTAGCACACGAATCAGAAATAGCCTTGAAAAAGGAGACTTACTAACAAGTAATAAATTATTAGGTCATGAATACAAATTAAGCGGCAGAATCAGACACGGTGATAAACGCGGAAGAACAATAGGCTTCCCCACTTTGAATATGAAACTTCCTGAAAATATTGCTTTAGCACGGGGTGTTTATGCCGTTAAAGTTCATGGCTTATCTGACAATACACTGAGTGGCGTAGCTAATCTTGGCTCAAGACCTACTGTAAATGGTAAAGAAAACCGTCTGGAAACACATTTATTTGATTTTGACCATGAAGTCTATGGAAGTCATGTTTGTGTTGAGTTCCTAGAATTTATACGTGCTGAAAAGCGCTTTGATAGCTTTGAATTACTTAAACTTCAAATCGAAAAAGATAGCAGTAAAGCTAAGTCAATTTGTAGTGACAGGTAAATCATTCTTAAATTTTTCTATATATGCTTTAGCCGCTACTTTGTAGTTCTTTACATATTTTTTAAAACTTGTTTCTTTGCTATCAAACTGACCAATTTTATGATCAAACTTAACAATACTATTTATCTCAATAAAAAACTTATCTGTTAAAGGATCATATTTGCTTTTATGAGCAATGGCTCTTGGATAGGATTGATCTACCAGTAATTTACTGAAATTCGATAAGTTTATGCATGAAGTGATAAGCGCAATTGTTTCAGGATCACCAGACTGTAATTTTCTTACCGCAATATCATAGGTATTTATTACATTTCTGTGCGTGACATTATCAAAGTCTTTAACCTGCTGAAAAGATCCTAAAAACTTTTCTGGATTAAAATAATGAAAGAGCTTTACATAATTAGCTCGCGCGTAAACTATCGATTCATTTGCTAAAGTATTACATTTCTGTAATATAGACTCATGGTTTTGTTGCTGACACCCCCCTAAAAGAAGCAAGACAACGAGCAGTAATGGCAAAAAAAAATACTTCATATGTTTATCATTAATAGGTGAATATTCAATAAGTGTAGACTGTATTTTAGTGTAATACATAGTTCAATACTTCAGTTATCACTATTTTAACTGCTTTTATCTGCGAATGTTAATCAAATAATCCTTCAATACCTATACTCGATTATGTGAAACCTCATGATTTGGTTTCTAGGGAAAACTTTAACCACCAATGCTTTCAAACAGGAAGTCACATGCATTTAATTTCAAAGGTCGTATTTATAAGCTCAAGTTTGCTGATATATTCAGTTAGTTTTGCTAACGACTCACAGCAAGAACAAGAGTTATTACGCCAATATGCACTTCTTCACACTACTCATGCTCCACCAAAAGTAATGCCTCAGAAAGTAGTTTATAAAAGACCTGCACCTCAATATCGCCCTGCAACTGTTCCTTCTACACCTCAAGAAATACCGGATGCTGAACAGCTATTTGCCGCTGCCTTAAATGGAGATGTGAATCAAGTCAGAACCTTACTCTCAAAAGGTATTGACATCAATGTAGGAAACCGTGAACGTGAAACTGCATTACATATGGCTGCAGCAAGAGGGCATTACTCAACAGTCATTTTTTTAATAAGAAATGGTGCTTATATTCATGCGCGCACCGTTAAAAATTGGTTTCCACTACATCACTCAGTACGCTTTCGTCACGCAAATATTGCTAATTTCTTGGTACAAAATGGTGCATCACCTCATGCAAGGACATCTGATGGCCTCAGTGCAATAGATATGGCGAACAATGTTAATGATCTTAGATTACTATCAATTCTTGGTAGTCGTTAAAGTATAGAGAGACTTACACCCTCATTTATCAAAAAAGGGTGGGGGTGCCATATAGTCATTTAATATTCCTAAACTCACTAATCACTGGCGCATGATCTGAAGGTCTCTCCCAACCTCTTGGCTCTGGATCAACATAACTTGCTGTACATTGCTCTGTGAGTAAGGCGCTAGTTAAAATCAAGTCAATACGTAAGCCCATATTCTTATCAAAACCACCACTGCGATAATCCCACCAGCTATAAGTCTCATCTTCCTGCTCAAACAAACGAAAAGAATCAGTAAAGCCAATATTTTTTATTTTTTGTAATGCATCTCGCTCAGGTGTAGAACATAGAATTCTTTCATGCCAAGATTTTGGATTATGTACATCTCGATCTCCTGGTGCGATATTAAAATCACCCAGTATTACAAATTTATTATACAACTTTGATTGTTCGTCAATCCAGCTGGTTACTTTTTCTAACCAACCAAGTTTGTAAGCAAATTTTTCAGAGCCCACCTCAGCACCATTAACCACATACAAATCAAGAATTCGTATTCCATTAATGGTTGCTGCTAGAATACGTCGTTGTGGGTCATCCAAACTAGGTAAATCCATTACCACATCCTCTATAAAGAGATTTTCTTTACAAAGAATGGCAACACCGTTATAGGTTTTTTGACCTGAATAAACAACTTGATAACCTGCTGCTTCAATTTCATCTTGAGGAAAATTTTCATCGATAGTTTTTGTTTCCTGCAAAACCAGCACATCGGGTTCGGCTTTTTCTAACCATTGTAAGACATGTGGTAAACGCACTTTTAATGAGTTTACATTCCAGCTAACTATTTTAAATTTTTCATTCATTATCCTGCAAGCCCTGAATGTCTGAGTAGCGCATCTACTTCGGGCTCTCTACCTCTAAATGCTTTAAAAGATTCCATTGCAGGGCGAGAACCACCAACTTCTAAAATTTCAGTAAGGAAGTCTTTACCTACCTCTGGATTAAATAAGCCCTCCTCTTCAAAACGCGCAAATGCATCAGCAGATAATACTTCTGCCCATTTGTAACTATAGTAACCTGCTGAGTAACCACCCGCAAAAATATGTGAAAACCCATGCTGAAAACGATTAAATGATGGAGGAGTGACAACCGCAACTTCCTTTCGTGTTTGATCTAAAATCTGCTGAATTTGCTCCGCATTTTTAATACTCGTATCTTGATAAATTCGCATATCAAACAGTGAGAACTCTAACTGCCTGACCATTCCCATTGCCGATTGAAAATGTCTTGCTGCCTGCATCTTTTCAAATAATTCATTGGGTAGTTTTTCGCCTGTCTCGTAATGTACGGCAAACATATCCAACGCTTCTCGCTGCCAACACCAGTTCTCCATAAACTGACTCGGTAGCTCCACCGCATCCCACTCAACACCATTAATACCTGCAATATCCAGATAATTTACTTGAGTCATCATATGGTGCAAACCGTGTCCAAACTCATGGAATAATGTAATCACTTCATCGTGAGTAAATAGAGCAGGTTTTCCACCAGCTGGTGCTGCGGAATTACACGTCATAAAAGCAACGGGTGTTTGTAATTTATCATTGTTTTTAAAACGACCACAAAAGTCAGCCATCCAAGCACCACCGCGTTTGTGTTGCCTAGCATATAGATCCAAATAAAATCGGGCTTTTAGCTTTCCCTGTTGATCATTGATTTCAAAGAAGCGTACATCTGGATGCCAGCTTTGTTCTTCTTTTTGATTAATTTTTACATTATATAACTTTTCAACCAATTGAAATAAACCAGCTAAAACATTGTCCACTGGAAAATATGGCTTTAAGTCTTCATCACTAATGCTGTATCGCTGTTGCTTTAGTTTTTCACTCACATAACCAACATCCCATGCTTTTAAATCAGGGATACCAACTTCTTTTTCAGCAAATTTTTGTAACTCAATGAATTCTTTCTTAGCAAAAGGCAAAGACTTTTCTGCTAGTTCACCTAAAAAGTCTAAAACCTGCTGTGGAGAATCTGCCATTTTTGTATCAAGTGACAACTCAGCATAACTATCAAAACCTAATAACTGTGCCTTTTCTTGGCGCATTTGGAGAATCTTTGCCATTGTCTCGCTATTATCAAACTTACTATCAGCACCTTGATCAGATGCTCTGGTGCTATAAGCCTTATAAACTTCCTCACGCAATGCTCTATCATCAGCATAGGTCATAACAGCGTAATAAGATGGAAACTCAAGTGTTAACAACCAGTCTTTTTGGTCTCTCTGTTTAGCCGCCTCTGCTGCTTGTTCAATCGCTGTTTCTGGAAGACCCGCTAGATCAGCTTCTTGGCTTATATTTTTAGTCCAAGCATTAGTTGCATCTAAAACATTATCTGAAAAGTTTGACGTTAAAGTAGAAAGCTCTTTACTAATTTCAGAAAAACGTTTCTTTTTTTCATCACTTAAATCAACCCCAGAAAGCCGAAATCCTTTAAGTGAATCTTGTAGTGATTTCTGTTGAGCAGAATCTAAACCTAGTTCGACTTGATCATCCTGAATTTGCTGAATAGCATTAAACAAATCCTTATTTTGCCCCATTTCAGTACTGTATTCGCTGAGTTTAGGCAAACAAGCATTATATGCATCACGAAGTTCTGGCGAATTAACAACACCATTCATATGACTCACAGGTGACCACATTCGCTCCATTTCATTATCTATTACCTCTAAAGGAGCTATGAGATTTTCCCAACTGTATTTTGTATTATTTTCTAATAATGACTTAACCTCTGTCCTGCCAGTACTTAACAAATGATCTAAGGTAGGCTCGATTTGTTCAGGCTTTATGTCCATAAATTCAGGAAGGTCTTTTATCGCGAGTAAAGGTAATTTCATATTTTTATCTTATTTTAAATTTGTAGTAAGTTCTAAAGTGGAGCCTAAGTCATTTTTATCAAGCAAGAACCAAATGCGTAATACCGTTTTCCACTGTAACACTAAGTTGCCCAGACATGAGTTGGCCTATTTCTTTATTCACCAATGCACCACGCCAATCATTCGAGAGCTTTTCTTCGCCGGCTTGCACCATGGTTGCCAACTGTTTTCGAGTGGCAATAACGGCGGGGACAATACTGTGTTTTTTTGCCTGTATTTGAATCACAATCATCAACAGATCAATTAAAGTATTCTGTGTCGGTGTCGGTTTTTTACTACGGGGCAACTCAGGCCATTCAGATTCAGGAAGTTCTTTTCCTGTTTCAATTAAATCTAACCATTTTTGATGATATTTCTTGGTTCGATCACTATTTATGCCCCTAATCTCACCAATTTGTTGGGAGCTACCTGGTTGTTGACGAGCTATATCCAGCAAAATATCATCACTAATAACCCACTTTCTAGGTAAATTAGCCTGTTCTGCACGAATTTCACGCCATGCCGCTAGCTCTCTTAAAATCGCTAATTGAGGACGTTTTAAAACTTGATTTCCCCTAACTTTTTTCCAACGTGATCTTTCATCAACAGCATATGTTTTTGAATCCGTTGCCTTATCAAAGTCATTACTGAGCCAATCTATTCGATCTTGCTTTTCCAGCTGTTGAAGCATCTTAGGGTAAATTTGTGCCAAATAACGAACATCATCAATTGCATACTCAAGTTGAGCTTTTTTAAGCGGTCGTCTTGACCAATCAGTACGTGACTGTGTTTTACTTAAGCTCACACCCAACATATCTTCAACTAAGCGCGCATAGCCCATATGGTCGCCGATACCTAGAACAGAGGCTGCGACTTGCGTATCAAAAATAGGTGCTGGTACTTGACCTGATAATTGCATCAAGATTTCCAAATCTTGATGTGCCGCATGAAATACTTTGGTTATTTGGGGGTTATTCAAAATATCAAAAAAAGAAGATAAATCACCAATCGCAATCGGATCAATACAGGCACGATGCCCATCTGCTTCTACTTGGATTAAACATAACTTGGCATAGTAAGTTTTTTCGCGTAAAAATTCTGTATCCAATGCAACCCACTTGGCAGAATTGATTTTCGCAACGAATTTTTGTAAGCCTTCAACTGACTCTATTACTTCAAACACTAACTACTCCAGATTATTGTTGGTTTTAATGTGGACAGTGAGCATAGAACAGTGGAAATAAAAATGCCAATTTAACAAGGAAATATTGGCTTGCATGATACACAATTCACACAAGCCAATTATTTAGCGTTCGGATAAGCCAAGCTCATTCCAAATTGACAAACTAGGCTCTACTCGATTCATAGAGTAAAAATGTAATCCAGGTGCTCCGCCCTCGCAGAGTTTCTCACACATTTGGGTTACAAACTCCAAACCAAGCTTTTGAATTGACTCCAAATCATCGCCGTAAGATTCCATCCGCATACGTAACCACCGTGGAATACCAGCGCCTGTACTATCAGCAAAGCGAGCCATTTGTACAAAGTTAGTAATGGGCATAATACCCGGTACAATTGGCTGATCAACACCCACCTTTCTTACGCTATCAAGAAAGTAAAAGTAAGCATCGGCATTGAAAAAGAATTGGGTTATTGCTCTATCAGCACCAGCTTTCATTTTACGTGCAAAGTTATCAATATCTATTTTAAAATTTGCTGCTTGGGGATGCATTTCAGGATAAGCAGCAGCTTCTATCTGAAAAAAATCACCTGTTTCCTTACGAATAAAGGCAATTAAATCATTCGCATGTTGAAAATCACCAATATCTCGCATTCCAGAGGGTAAATCTCCTCGCAAAGCTACTAGTCGATTGATTCCATTTTCTTTATAGAGCTTAAGAATATCCCGAATTTGATCCTCACTTGAACCAATACAGGAAAGGTGAGAAGCAGTTGGAATACCCGTTTCTTTTTGTGTTTCAAGAACAGTATTGATGGTTGTTTCTTGAGTTGATCCACCTGCCCCGTAAGTCACAGAGAAAAATGCAGGATTCAGCTTAGCAAGCTCCTTGCGAACAGCAAACAAGGTCGCAATCCCTTTATCTGTTTTAGGCGGAAAGAACTCAAAACTAAAAGACTTGTCTTTCATGAGAACTCCTCTACTAATATAGTATTAAATCACACCTCTTTTTTTACTCATTTCGCGCATAAAAAAAGGAGACATGTTTATAGAATGTTTTTTTAAATGACTCAGCGCGTTTAGATTTTGTTTCAGAACAAGGTGCTTTCGCACGAAGAATGTAAGCATACGATAAGTATGCGGGCCATTCGAGTACGAAAGTAACGCAGCTCTGGAGCAAAAGATGAATGCGCTGAGTCGTTAAAAGTTAGTAGCGGTAATGCTCTACCTTATACGGTCCTTTCTTATCAACACTGATGTAATCAGCTTGATAATCAGTCAACTCAGTCAAGTTAACACCAATCTTCTCAAGGT